>NZ_JBEYFS010000319.1:0-10048 GCF_040634475.1 Streptomyces sp. NPDC007095 | reverse complement strand
GGTGCGGTGGTGCTTCGCCGGTGGTGCTTCACCGGTGTGGGGAAGGGTGAGGGGGGAGCGCGGGGCGGTCCGTCTGCGGCGGGGGCGACTTGGAGTGAGTCGGGGGAGGGCCCGTCCTCGGTTGCTTCACGTCGACGTAGTCGCCCGTGGCCGTGGCGGCGCCCGTGGTGGACGTGCCCGCGAACTTGTAGCGGTAGGAGCCGTCGGCCGAGGCCTTGACCGTGGTGGTGAGGGTGCCCGCCGTGCCGGAGGTCACCGTCTTGACCGTCTTGTACGCGTTGGCGCCCTTGGCCTTGAACTGGAGGGCGACCGGCCGGCCCGTGTACCCGGAGTACTTGGCGGTCTCCCAGTCGCGCGGGTCAGCGCGCCCTTGACGGTGAGGGTCTTGCCCTTCTTCACCGGCTCGGGAGTGGCGTCGGTGCCGGGGAAGTTCTTCGCGACGGGGCGTGAGCGGACCGGCTGATGCCGGAGCCATGGGCTTGCTCATGCGTGCGCCGGAGCTGTGGGCTTGCTCGTACGCGCGAGGGGGCGGCGCCCGGAACACCCGGGTGCCGCCCCCTCACACGTACGGCCGGGGCCTACTTCGGCGAGCTCGACGGAGCCGGGGCCGAGGCGGGGGCCGGGATGGGGGCGGTCGCCTCCGACTGGGGGGAGGCCGGGTTGCCGAGGACCGACGGGGCCGCCACCGCGGCGGTCGGGTCGATGGGCTCCTCCTCCGGGGGTGCCGTGGGGCCCCCGACGATGCGGATGTTCGCGGCGTCGAAGGCGCGCTTGACGCGCCAGCGGAGTTCGCGTTCGACGGAGAGGGACTTGCCGGGCATGGTCTTCGCCGAGAGGCGGACGACCATGGAGTCGAGCAGGACGCTGTCGAGGCCGAGGACCTCGATCGGACCCCAGAGGCGCTCGTTCCAGGGCTCTTCCTTGGTCATCGCCTCTGCGACCTCGTCGAGGGTGCGCTTCACCTTGTCCAGGTCCTCGTTCGCGCGGACCGTGACGTCGACGCCGGCCGTGGCCCAGCCCTGGGAGAGGTTGCCGATGCGCTTGACCTCGCCGTTGCGGACGTACCAGATCTCGCCGTTGTCGCCGCGCAGCTTCGTCACACGCAGGCCCACCTCTATGACCTCGCCGGAGGCGACCCCCGCGTCGATCGTGTCGCCGACGCCGTACTGGTCCTCAAGGATCATGAAGACGCCGGAGAGGAAGTCCGTGACCAGGTTGCGGGCGCCGAAACCGATCGCTACACCCGCGACACCGGCGGAGGCCAGCAGCGGGGCCAGGTTGATCTGGAACGTGCCCAGGATCATCAGCGCGGCGGTGCCCATGATCAGGAAGGACGCGACCGAACGGAGGACCGAGCCGATCGCCTGCGAGCGCTGCCGGCGCCGCTCGACGTTCACCAGCAGACCGCCCAGGGCCGTGCCGTCGACCGCCTGGACCGTGCGGGTCATGCGATCTATGAGCTTGGTGATCGCCCGCCGCACCACCACTCTCAGTACCCCCGCGATCACCAGGATCAACAGGACGCGCAGACCGATCGCCAGCCACGTGGACCAGTTCTGCTCGACCCAGCTGGCGGCGTTGGTCGCGCTCTGCTGGGCGTCCTGAAGCGTGGCGGTCGTCGGGTCCGTCGTCGCCGAGGGGGACGGCGACGGGGTGGACCCCGAAGCCGACAGGGCGGTCAAGAACACGGCAGGTACCTCCAGGGCGTAGCGGTCCGCCCGCGGCTCGGGGACATGTGAGGGCAGCGACGGGCAGAACCACCACACTAACGGGGCAACGCGCGAGGCTCGTTGCAATGTTCGGGGGAGAGACCGTACTCACCTGGGGATGAATGAGGGTGTGGTCGAAAACACTCCCAGCCCGTTACCGGGACATGGTGGCGCTTCCACCAGGCAAGAGGGGAGACTGACTGCAGATCGTCCCGGCGCGAGCCACGCGCCGCCGGCGTACAAGGAGGCATCCGTGCCGCATGTCCTGGTCCTCAACGCGTCGTACGAGCCACTCGGCGTCGTACCGCTCCGCCGCGCGCTCGTCCTCGTCCTCGAGAACAAGGCCATCTGCCTCGAGGAATCCGGCGCCTTTATGCACAGCGCAACCGTTACTGTCCCCGCACCCAGCGTGGTCCGGCTGAAGAGGTTCGTACGGGTCCCTTACCGGGGGCCCGTTCCGCTGACCCGTCGGGCACTGTTCGCCCGCGACGGCGGCCGGTGCATGTACTGCGGTGGCGTCGCAACCAGCGTCGACCACGTCATCCCGCGCTCCCGCGGAGGTCAGCACGCCTGGGACAACGTGGTGGCGTCATGTCGCCGCTGCAACCACACCAAGGCCGACCGCCACCTGGTCGAGATCGGCTGGCGCCTGCGCCACAAACCCGCCCCGCCGACGGGGCTCGCCTGGCGCATCATCGGAACGGGGCATAGGGACCCGCGCTGGCTGCCCTACCTGCAGCCGTACGGCGCGGAGGATGCGATGGCCCGGATCGACGGCATTTCCGCCTGACGATCCGGGCCTTTGTGTTCCCTGGCCCCGGTGACCCGTGGTCCGCCCCGTGCGGCCCCGCGTCAGGCGCGGGGTCCTTCGGGGCGGGCGCCGCGCGCCACGTAGAGTGCCGAGCCCAGTACGTGGAGTGCGAGGGCGGCGGCCCAGGCGCCGTGCTGTGGGCCCGTTTGCATGGGCCAGGTGAGGATTGTCTCCCCGCGCATGCGCGGCGAGGCGGCCGACAGGTACACGGCGCTGAAGTACAGCATCGTCGGCATCCAGCTCGCCCGGGCGCCGAACAGAACCGCCCCGACCGCCGTGATCCCGACGGCGCCCAGTGTGTTGCGGACCATCCCCGCCGAACCGAACACCTGTGCTTGTCCCGGTACGGCGAGCGCGAGCACCGTCGCCGCGAGCGCGCTGAGGACCAGCAGATGAGCCAGGCGCCTCGGCCACCAGGGCCGTACGGCGGTGTCGTCCAAGTCCCGCGCGTACGAATGGAGGCTCAGCCCGATCGCCGCCGAGGCCAGCAGCGGGGCGAGGGAGAGCAACGGGACCCTGCGGTACGGGTCGAGGAAGGCGTCCGGGCGGCCCGCCGCCCAGAAGGTGAGGAGGGCGGCACAGGCGAACGCGGCCAGGGTGGTCGGGATGGCGCGGGAACGGGCGTAAAGGGCGAGCGCGGTCGGCGGGGTGACTCTGCGCGGGGAGTTCACAGGGACGGGACCTCGCTCGGCTTCGGGTCGCAGTCGTGGGCCGTGGCGAAGTAGCGGCTGAGCAGCGAGCGGCGCTCGTCGTCGGTCATGGCGGTGAGGTGCGCGTACGCCTTGTCCTCGGCGCGGAACTTCGCGAGTTCCTTCGTGTCACCCCGCTGCCGGGCCGATGCCACGGAGCGCTCGCGTATGTCCTTCTGTACGGAATTCGGGGCCAGCCAGCGCAGTACGGCCTCGTCGGTGACCTGGACGCGCTGCGCGGACGGCGGCTCGTCGCACTCCGGGCGGACCAGCATCATGGCGCCCTCCCAGGCGTACCGCTCCGGATCGGTCACCTTGCCGCGGACGGCACTCCAGCCGAGCGGGGTGAGCATCGGCAGTTGTGCCTCGTCCTTGTGCGGGCGGCGTGGCAGGTCCTCGAAGCGGACCGGCAGGTTCTGTACCCCCTTCAGGCGGCCGGTGAGACCGGACAGCACATGGGTCACCGCCGGCAACATGCCCGGGTGGACGGCGTTGACGCAGACGCGCGGGGTGGTGGAGTCGTCGCACACCTGGCGGTGGGCGAGCGGGTTGTCGCGCAGCATGCCGTCGCCCGTGTGGACCAGCACGACCGCGGCGCCGAGTGCGGCCGCGAGCGGCAGCAGCGCGGTGGCTCGGCGGTACGCGGCATGGGCCAGGGCCGCGGTGGCGGCGAGCCCGGCAGGCCACAGGGCCGATACGAGCGGATACCACCAGACCGGGACGTCGTCGTCGCCGACCAGGCTCAGGTAGGCGGGGGCGAGGCCGTGGAGGTCCGACTCGGAGAGACCGAGGGTGCCGTACAGGACGTATCCGCAGATCGCGAGCGTGGGAGCGGTCAGCCGCCAGGGCAGCAGCCGCCCGGCCACCTGACCGAGCAGCGTGCATGCGGCGATCGAGAGCGCGGCCCCGGCGAAGACGGTCGGGACCGGACCGCCCGCCGACGCGTACGGCGCGCAGGCGAGCAGCACGCCGGCCACCGCCACGAGGTATGCCGCCGCCAGCCAGCAGGCGAGCGGCAGGGCGGCCGTCAGGAGCTGGGCGAGCGGGGTACGAGCGGTCGAGGCCCGCAGTTCCGTCATCCGCAGCCGCCGCTCCCGGCCGCCCTGCCATGCGCCGGCCGCGAGCGCGAACGGAACGCCGATCACGCCGGCCGCGGTGCTCAGCTTGCCCGTCGTCACACCCCAACTGCCCTGCCACTGCGCCGACGTGGCGGCGAGCGTCCAGGCGAGAGCGAGCAGGAGTGCCCCGGCCGCCCAGGGGGCGAACCCGCGCAGGGACTCGACGCGGAGGGGGTGGGGGGCGGAACCCGCCCTCCGGGCGGGCGTCTCGCGGGTCGGCGCGCTCATCCGGGGGCTTCCGTGGGACGGGAGCCGAGGGCGCTCTTCGTCGGAATGGGGGTGCGTGGTCGGCGCGCGCTCCCCGTCGGGCTGGATGCGTACGTTCACCGGGCGGCCCCCGTCGAGGCGCGGTGGCCGCGCAGGACCGTGGTGTAGCCGCGCTCGATCGCGTTGCCGTCGGACTCGTGGCCGTCGGCGCCGATGGCGGCGAGGGAGTGGGGTGTGCCGCGGTAGGCGACCTGGCCGGCCTCGATCAGGGTGACGTCCGTGCAGGCCGCGGCCACGTCTTCCACCAGGTGGGTGGAGACGATCACCGTGGCGGTCCGGCCCAGCTCCCGCAGCAGCGCCCGGAACTCCACGCGCTGCTCGGGGTCCAGACCCGCGGTGGGCTCGTCGAGGAGCAGGACACGGGGATCGTTCACGATGGCCTGGGCGATGCCGACGCGCCGGATCATGCCGCCGGACAGCGTTTTGACCTTCGCGTCGATACGGTCGGCGAGCCCGACCCGGGCGACGGCGCGCTCGACCGCTGCCGGGGCGCCGGCGGCCGGCACCTCCTTCAGCCAGGCCACGTACGCCACGAACTCCCGCACGGTGAACCCCGGGTAGTACCCGAAGTCCTGTGGCAGATAACCCAGTTCGCGGCGGACCGCACCGCGCTTCTGCCGGTGGCGGAGGTCGCTGCCGAGCATCCTCACCCGGCCCTCGGTGGGCTCCGCGACCGTCGCCAGGACGCGGATGAGGGAGGTCTTGCCGGCGCCGTTGGGGCCGAGCAGACCGTGGACGCCGGGGCCGAAGTCCAGGTCGACGGCGTCCAGTGCGGTGGTCCTGCGGTGCCGGACGGTCAGTCCGGAGACTCGTATGGAGGCGGTGGCGGTGCCCACACCGTCGTCCGTCATCGAAGTGCCGGACATGCCAGGGGAGTTCACATCGTCTCCAGACGGTCGTACGCGGAACGGCGCGCGGCGAGGAGGAGGGCGCAGAGCGCGGATGCCGCCGCCCAGCCCCACTGCGGCGAGGCGCCGGTGAAGTAGAGGGAGAGTTGACGCGTGAGACGGGCCGTCAGGTCGGGGTTCGGAGCCGTGAGAAGGGGCGCCGCCAGCGCGAGCAGCCAGCCGCAGCCCACCACCGCGGAGGCGGTACGGCAGCCCACGTACCCGGACAGCGCCAGCGTGGCCAGGGTCAGGGCGAGCCCGGGCAGCAGCCAGGCGGCCGCCGTGGGTGCCTGCGGCAGGCGCGGGTCGGTGGCGGGGAGCAGCAGCCCCGCCACCGTCAGCAGCGGCACGCTCACCGCCAGCACGGCGGCCGTCCGCATCAGCACCAGTCGTAGCCCGCCGGAGGGCGACGTCGCGACGATCTCGTGCAGCGGATCGGCGTGCGGGCCGTACGAGAGGGCGACTCCGGCGACGGGTACGACCGGGGCCAGGGCCAGCAGCAGCGGGCGCGCGCCCTCGAACCCGCCGCCGTACGCCAGTGCGAGCGCCCCTGTGGCCACCAGCAGCACGGCCCCGGCCCAGGCCCCGCGCAGCGCGGGGCCCGCGGCCCACACCATCCGCCCGAGCCGCCCCCCGACCGCTCGGGCGCGCTTGGGCACGGGCCGCGCGGGAACCGGTGCCCGGCTCGTCGGCGCGGAGGCCGGGACCTGGGCCTTCGCGGCGGACTGCGCAGCCGGGGCCGATGTCAGGACGGCGTCCAGGACCGCGTTCCGCACCTCCGCCAGCACCACCCCCGCCGTCCCGGCGCGTGCCGCGTGCGAGGCCCGCGCGGCGCAGTGCCCGCAGCTCTCCAGGTGCTTCTCCAGGGACCAGGCGTCCGGCTCCGGAAGGGAGCCGTCCGTGTAGCGGGCGACGAGATCGTCGGGGGCGTGCCAGCCGGTCATGCCGGGCCTCCCAGCGGGGACGGAACCAACGAGGGGTTGAGGTGGGCGAGCGCCGCGCGGAGTTCCGCGCGTGCGCGCATCGCGCGGGTCTTGACCGTGCCTTCGGGGATCCCGAGCAGCAGGGCCGTCTCGCGGGTGGTCAGCCCGTCGACGACCGTCGCGCGCAGCACTTCGCGCAGTTCGGGAGAGATGCGGTCCAGGGCCGAGCCCACGTCTCCGTACTCCAGGTCCGCCAGCACGTGATCCTCCGCCGAGGGCGCGGGTGGCGGCGCCGTGTACTCCGCCCGCTCGGCCCGCTCCTGCAGGCGCCGCGCGTCGACGAGTCGGCGCGCCGCGATCGTCCACAGCCAGCCGCCGGCCTCCGCGCCCCGGTGCGTGGCCGCAGACCGCCACACGGTCACGAACGTGTCCTGCAGCACCTCCCGCACGATCTCGGGATCGCCGCACCGCCGGGTCAGCCGCGTGTGCAGCCACCCGGCATGCCGGTCGTACAGCGCGGACAGCGCCGCCGAGTCCCCGTCCGCGACGGCCCGCAGCAGCGCCGCGTCCGTAGCGTCCTCCCGGTGGCCCCTCATGGGGCGGAACAGTCTCACACCCTGTCTATCGACTCCCGTGGGGCGATCGGTTCACGAGCGGTTCACCCGGTTCTCTCCGCTCGCTCGTCAGATGCGCGTCCGCGACGGCGGCGGGAGTGACCGGTGTGCTGTGTGTGCCGCCCGCCTGGAGCCGCCGCGTCGGAACGGAATGTGACCAGAAGCACGTTGTCCGTCCCTGTACGTCTGCCCCGGCGTCCGCTGGGTAGAGCTGCGATAACCCGCTTCCCGCCTTACGACGACAAGGAGGCCCCCGTGGCCGCATCGGCACACCTTCTGCTCTCGGCCCTCTCCAAACGCCCGACGGAGCCCTCCGTAGAGCCCCACGTGTGCGTCTTCAGCGCCGAGGGCGCCTCCGCCGAACCCCCGCTGACCAGCGAACCTCCCCTCCCCGACGCCGAGCCGCTGACCAGCGAACCGCCGCTGGCCGACGCCGCGCACCTGACCAGCGAGCCCGTCTCCACCGGCGCCGCCACGGACATCTCGGGGGTATAGATGGCGCCCAGCCCGCCCGCGGACCCCTCGCCCGCCGGCCCCTCGCCGGCCGACCCTCCCGACCCGCACGCACCGCTGGCGCGGCTGGCCGCACTGCACGGCGTCGCCACCTCCTACAGCCCCTCCCCGGACCGTACGGTCGCGGCCACGGACACCGCGGTCGTCGCGGCCCTGGCGGCGCTCGGCGTCGACGCGAGCACCCCGGACGCCGTCCGCGCGGCACTCGCCGACCGGGAGGCCGGAACACGGGAGCGGCTGCTGCCGCCGACGGTGGTGTGCTGGGGCGGCAGCCCGCCCGCCGCGCTCGCCGGACTGCCGGCCGGCACCCGGCTGCGCATCACCACCGAACAGGGCGAGACCCGCGCCGCCGCCGAGCAGCTCCCGCCCGGCGTCCATACCCTGCACGTCACCGCCCCCGACGGCCGCACCGCCGAGGCCCACCTCGTCGCCGCCCCCGCCCGGCTGCCCGCGCCGCCCGGACGCACGTACGGACTCCTCGTCCAGCTCTACTCCCTCCTCTCCCGGCGTTCCTGGGGCATGGGCGACCTCGGCGACCTCGCCGAACTGACCGCCTGGGCCGGCCGGGCGCTCGGCGCCGGATTCGTGCAGGTCAACCCCCTGCACGCGGCCGTACCCGGAACCCCCACCGACCCCTCCCCGTACCGGCCCTCCTCCCGCCGCTTCCCCGACCCGGTCCACCTGCGGGTCGAGGACATCCCCGAGTTCGCCCACGTCGACGACCCGGGCCGGGTACGGGCGCTGCTGGAGCGCGCCGAGCGACTGCGCGAATCCGTGCTCCACAAGGGCGCGTTGATCGACCGCGACGCCGTGTGGGAGCTCAAGCGCGAAGCGCTGGAACTGGTGCGCGAGGTGCCGCTCGGGCCCGGCCGCCGCGCCGCCTACGTCGACTTCCTCGCCGAGGAGGGCGAGGCGCTGGAGGACCACGCCACCTGGTGCGCACTCGCGGAGGCGTACGGCCCCGAGTGGCAGCGGTGGCCGGTGGGCCTGCGTGACCCGCGCTCACCCGAAACCACCCGCGCCCGCGGCGAGTTGATGGACCGCGTCGACTTCCACAGCCGCCTCGCCTGGCTCACCGACGCCCAGCTCGCCACCGCCCAGCGCTCCGCGCGCGACGCCGGGATGGCGGTGGGCCTCGTGCACGACCTCGCGGTCGGGGTGCATCCCGGCGGGGCCGACGCCTGGGCGCAACAGGAGTACTTCGCTGCGGGCATGTCCGTCGGCGCGCCCCCGGACGCCTTCAACGCACGCGGCCAGGACTGGGGCCTGCCGCCCTGGCGCCCGGACCGTCTCGCCGCCTCGGGCTACGCCCCGTACCGCCGCCTCCTGCGCGCCCTCTTCCGGCACGCGGGCGCCCTGCGCATCGACCACGTCATGGGCCTGTTCCGGCTCTGGTGGGTGCCGCAGGGACAGCCGCCCACCGAGGGCACGTACGTCCGCTACGACGCCGAGGCGATGCTCGCGATCCTGACCCTGGAGGCCTCGCGGGCCGGGGCCCTGGTGATCGGCGAGGACCTCGGCACGGTCGAGCCCGGTGTACGCGAGACGCTGCACGAGCGCGGGGTGCTCGGCACCTCGGTGCTGTGGTTCGAACGGGACTGGGACGGCGACGGGAAGCCCCTGCTCCCCGAGCGCTGGCGCCCCGACTGCCTGGCCACCGCCACCACCCACGACCTGCCGCCCACCGCCTCCCGGCTCACCGGCGCCCACGTCGAACTCCGCGACCGGCTCGGCCTGCTCACCGGCTCCCTGGAGGACGAGCGGACCGCGGCCACGGCGGACACGGGGGAGTGGCTGGCGCTGCTCGCCCGCCTCGGGCTGCTGCACGGGGCGGGCGACGCGGGTTCGGCGGTGTCGGAGGAGGCCGAGATCCAGGCCGTGCACCGCTTCCTGCTGCGCACCCCGGCCCGCATGATCGGCGTGTGGCTCCCGGACACGGTCGGGGACCGGCGTCCGCAGAACCTGCCGGGCACGTCAGACCAGTACCCGAACTGGCGGTTGCCCATCGCCGACGCGGACGGCCGCCCGGTGACCCTGGAGGAACTGGCGGCCTCGCCCCGGCTGTACGCGCTGATCGATGTGCTGCGTGGGCGTGACGGAGGCGTGTGAACGGGGCGTGCGGGCGGGCGTCAGGTCTCCGTACGGCACCCCGGGCGCGCGACTCATTCAGGTGTTCGCTACGTTTGCACCGTGGACAAGAAGAACGCCCTGCGCGCCGGCGCCCTGGCTTCCGGTACGACGCTGATGATGCTGCTCATGTCGTCCCCCGCGCTCGCGCTGACCCGCGACGACGGTGACGACCCCGGCAAGGGCCTGAGCGTGATCGAAACGCTCGGCCTCTACGTCGTGACGCCGATCGTCCTGTTCCTGGTCATCGCGGGCCTCGTGATGGTCCTGGACAAGTCCGACAAGCAGCCGAAGCGGACCTGATTCCGGCTCGCTTCCCGGAGCCTCGGCCGCGCGCCGAGGTCTGGATCCTTCTCGATCGAGGGAGTCCGCGCACCCACCCCGAAGTCC
>NZ_JBEYFS010000318.1:0-10177 GCF_040634475.1 Streptomyces sp. NPDC007095 | reverse complement strand
TCGTACTGGATGTACTCGGGTCTGGGCCCGGTGCGGCGAGAGTGCGTGCATGGCGTCGCGGGGCAGGCGGGAATTTGACGACAGGGCCTAGGGCACCAGCGATCAGGGGACGTCATGAGTCAGTCTTCTTCCGGTGCAGCAGCCGGGTTCTCGGTCACCCACGAGGCGGTGGTGCATGCCTGCGTGCCGGACGAACGACCGGTACCGCTGCCTGCGAAGCTGCGCTACGACAGCACCGACCCCTACGCCGTGCGTCTGTCCCTCGGCGTGCCGTCGACCGGCACGGTCGACCGGGTCTTCGCCCGCAGCCTCCTGTCGGAGGGCCTGTGCCGGACGGTGGGCGTCGGAGACGTACATCCCCAGGCATCGCTGCCATCCGGCCTCTCTGTGCATCGTCGTGAGGTCCCCCGCCGGGGCGGCGCTGCTGGAGATCGTGGTGTCGGCGGCCACCACCATTCTGGAGGCGCCCCACCTGGTGGTGCCTCCCGGCGCGGAGGAACTCGGCATAGACCTGGACCGCGTCGGCGCCGAACTCATGCCAGGGAGTGAGTGAGGAACCAACGGCAACAGCGGGCCACGAAAAGCAAAAAGCAAATGGCGCGGTGTGGAGCGCGGCCCTGGGTCGGGATTTCTGCAATGGGATGGAGAGTTACGTGGCACTGTTCGAGCCGGAACCGGGAAAACTGCGACCGAGGAATATCGAGAGCCCGGCCGTCGACCGGGTGACCGACGACAGGGCGTCCGGGACGCCGGACTCCCTGCGGGAGGATCTGGCCCGTCTGCTGGGTCCCCGGAAGGTGCTGCACTCGCTCTCCGACCTGGTGAAGTACGCCTCGGACGCCAGCCCTTACCGCTTCGTGCCCAAGGTGGTCGTGATCGCCGAGAGCGTCGAGGACGTGGCCGCGGTGCTGCGGTACGCCCATGAGCACCGGCGTGAGATCGTCTTCCGGGCGGCCGGGACCTCGCTGAACGGCCAGGCGCAGGGCAAGGACATCCTGGTCGACGTGCGCCGCCACTGGACCGGCGTCGAGGTGCTCGACGACGGTGCCAGGGCGAGGATCAAACCCGGCACGACCGTGGGACGCGCCAACATCACGCTGTCCCGGTACGGCCGGCTGATGGGCCCGGACCCGGCCAGTTCCCGTGCATGCACCGTCGGAGGGGTCGTCGCCAACAACGCCTCGGGCATGACTGCCGGGGTCACCCGCAACTCCTACCGCCTGCTCTCCTCCGCCACCGTTGTTCTGCCGTCGGGCACGGTCGTCGACACCGCGGCTCCGGACGCCGACGCACTGCTGCGGAAGGCCGAGCCCGAGCTGTGCGAGGGGCTGCTGCTGGTGAAGGCCGAGATCGAGAGCGACAGCCTGCTGGTCGCCCGGATTCGCGCGAAGTACGAGCTGAAGAACACCAACGGCTACCGTCTCGACGCCTTCCTGGACGGATCGACCCCGGTGGAGATCCTGCGCGGGCTGATGGTCGGCTCCCAGGGCACTCTGGGCTTCATCGCCGAGACGGTGTTCAAGACGGTCTTTCTGGACCGTCTCACCCACACGGCGCTGCTGTTCTTCCCGGACCTCGCGGCCGCCGCGGCGGCGGTGTCGCTGTTCAACGGTGCCGGGGCCCGAGCCGTCGAACTGATGGACGGAAACACCCTGCGTGCCTGCGCGAGCGTGGACGGCGTTCCCGCGGACTGGGCCGACCTGCCCCAGGAGACCGCTGCCCTGCTGGTGGAGTTCCGCGCCCCGGACGAATCGGCCCACCGGGCCAACCAGCAGGCCGCCGCCGGTGTCCTTGAGAAGCTGACGCTGGTGGCCCCGGTGGCGTCCGTCAGCAACCGCTTCATCGAGGACCCGGGCACGATCGGCACGTACTGGCACGCCCGTGAGGCGTTCATGACGGCGGTGGGCAAGGCGCGGCCGGCCGGGTCGACGCTGATCACCGAGGACTTCGCCGTGCCGCCGTCGCGGCTGGCGGAAGCCTGCGAGGCCCTGTCCGAACTGCAGCGCCGGCATGGCTTCGACGCCGCGGTCGCCGGCCACGCGGCGCACGGCAACCTGCACTTCCTGCTCGCCTTCGACGCCGCTCGCCGTGAGGATGTCCAGCGTTACGCGGCCTTCATGGACGAGTTCTGCACCATGGTCGTGCGCCGATTCGACGGCTCGCTCAAGGCGGAGCACGCCACGGGCCGGAACATGACGCCGTTCCTCGAGATGGAGTGGGGTGGCCGGGCGACCGAGCTGATGTGGCGGGTCAAGCAGATCCTCGACCCGGGGGGAGTACTGGCTCCCGGGGTGGTGCTCAACCGCGACGCCCGAGCCCATCTGCAGGGTCTCAAGACCATCCCCGTCATCGAGGAGATCGCCGATTCCTGCATCGAGTGCGGTTTCTGCGAGCCGGTCTGCCCGAGCCGCGATCTCACCACCACACCACGTCAACGGATCGTGCTACGGCGCGAGATGATGCGCCAGCCGGTCGGTTCGGCTGCCATGGACAGCCTGCTGGAGTCCTACGGATACGACGCGGTCGACACCTGTGCCGGGGATTCGACCTGCAAAACAGCGTGCCCGGTGGGGATCGACACCGGCGCCATGATGAAGAGGTTCCGCCACCAGCGGCATTCCGACCGGGAGGAGCGGAACGCGGCCCGGGTCGCGGAGCGCTTCTCCCTCGTGGAGTCGTCGGTGCGGACCGCCCTCGGTGTCGCGGACCATGTCAGCGACCGGGTCCTACAGAGCGTCACCTCGGCGGTGCGGAAGGCCATTTCGCCCGACCTGGTGCCCGAATGGCTGCCCGGCATACCGTCCTCCGCGAGTCGGCGGCTGCCCCGCACGGACCGGCGGACCGCCGTCGCCGTCTACTACGTGGCCTGCGTCAACCGGATCTTCGCGGGACCGCACGGCATCGACGGGCCGTCCCTGCCAGAGGCGGTCGTCGAGGTCTCCCGCCGGGCCGGGCGGCCGGTCTGGATACCGCCGGACACGGCCGGGTCCTGCTGCGCGACCATCTGGCACTCCAAGGGGTACGACGCCGGCAACACGGTCATGGCGAACCGCATCGTGGAGCGGGCCTGGGAGTGGACCGACGGCGGACGCCTGCCGCTCATCGTCGACGCGTCGTCCTGCACGCTCGGCATCGGGCAGGAGGTCGGACCGTACCTGACGCCCGAGAACTACCGGAAGCACCAGGCTCTCACCGTCGTGGACTCGATCGTCTGGGCCGCCACCGAGCTGCTGCCGCACCTGAAGGTGACCGACCGGATCGACAGCGCGGTGATACATCCCACCTGTTCGATGCGGCACCTGGGCGATGTCGAGCAGCTCCTCGCAGTCGCGCGGTTCGTCGCGCACGACGTCCGCGTGCCCGTCTACGCGGAGTGCTGCGGCTTCGCCGGTGACCGGGGACTTCTGCACAAGGAGCTGACCGAGGCGGCGACGGCGCATGAAGCCGAGGAGGTCGCTTCGGGCGCGTTCGACGCCCATCTGTCGGCCAACCGCACGTGTGAGATCGGCATGGAACACGTCACCGGCCGCCCGTACCACTCCGCGCTGCTCGCGCTCGAGCGCGCCACCCGACCCATCGACTGAGCGCTGGCGTGGCGCGCCAGTCCCCGCACGGCGCAGCAAGCCCACGCAGCGCCGGGTCGACAGGCCGCCGCTGCGGCCGTGTTCAGGAGAGGACCGACACGCGTCTGTCCCCACAACCCGCATCGCACCCCGGAGCGCACCTTGCGTATAGCCAATCTCGCCGGCCGTCTGATGGTGGTCACCGCCGACCGGGCGGTCGACGTCCAGAAGGCCAGCGGCGATCTCTTCTCCTCGGACCCGCAAGCGGTCTATTCCCGCTGGGCGGAGTTCCGTGCCTGGGCCGATCAGGCCGATCTCGGCGGCGGTGTCCCCTTCGACCCGGCGGATCTCGGCGCACCGTCACCGGCGCCCCGTCAACTGCTCGCCATCGGCCTGAACTACCGCGAGCACGTCGCCGAGGCGGGATTCACCACGCCCGAGGGCATGCCACCGGTCTTCACCAAGTACGCGACCAGCATCACCGGCCCGGTGACCGAGGTGGCACTGCCGGAGGGCGGCCACACCGACTGGGAGGTGGAACTGGTGGTGGTCATCGGCCGCGACGCGTACCGGGTGTCCGAAGCCGATGCCTGGAGTCACGTCGCGGGCCTGACGGTCGGCCAGGACATCTCTGAGCGCGTCATCCAGATGGCCGGGCCGGCTCCCCAGTTCAGCCTCGGCAAGTCCTGTCCGGGCTTCGCTCCGATGGGCCCCTGGCTGGTCACCCCGGACGAGTTCGACAACCCCGACGATCTGGAGCTGACCTGCGCCATCAATGGTGAGGAGGTGCAGCGCGGCCGCACCCGGCACCTCATCTTCTCCGTCCCGGCCCTCATCGCCAAGCTGTCCGGGGTGCTCCCGCTGCTTCCGGGAGACGTCATCTTCACCGGCACTCCTGCCGGTGTCGGTCTCGGCCGCTCGCCGCAGCGCTGGCTGGCCGCCGGCGACGAACTGGTCAGCGTCATCCAGGGCATCGGCGAACTGCGTCAACGGTTCGTCGGCTGACCACATACGAGCGAATCCCGACGTGAATCCGATCAAGCGGCCACTCGGCGCCGCGCACCCCTGCAATCAGGGGAAAGCAGACGTATCGCCGAGCAGGAAGCAACAGAATGGAAGAGAAACACATGCCAAGAAGCCTGAACGGTACGCGGATCGGCCTCCTGGCCGTGGCCGTGGCGACGACCCTCGCCATGACTGCCCCAGGCCCGGCGACCGCGGCCACCGCCCCCGTATCGCACGTCCACTTCGTGTCGCATCTGAACATGGCCGAGGGACAGCGGCCGGAGAACATAACTCTGGAACCCGGCGGCGGCGCCGATGTCACCTTCGCGTTCAGCCGCCAGGTCGCCCGGGTCGGCCCCGATGGCCAGGTGCACGTCCTCGCAACCCTGCCGGCGCCTCCGGCCGGCGCCGGCACCCCCGTCCTCTCCTCACCGTTCCTCGGCGGGATCGTCCGGGCACACGACGGAACGCTGTACTTCCTGTACGCCACCGGCAACAGCGACCTGACCGGCCTGTGGCGCCTTCGCCCGGGCGGCACCCCGGAGCGCATCGCCGCGCTCCCGGCCGACAGCCTGCCCAACGGTCTTGCCCTCGACGAGCAGAGCGGCCTGCTGTATGCGGCCGACTCGGTCCTCGGCACGGTCTGGCGGGTTCCGATCACCGGGGGCACGCCCATCAAGTGGGCCACCGCGCCCGAGCTGGAAGCCGCCGGCTTCCTGGGAGCCAACGGCATCAAGATCCACAAGGGTGCGGCCTGGGTGTCCAACCTGGACAAGGGCACCGTACTGCGCATCCCGATCACCCGCCACGGCGCCGCCGGTCCCATCGAGACCCGGGCCACCGGCCTCGTCAACATCGACGACATCGCGTTCACGGGCGCCGGTGACACCCTGCTGGCCGCGATCAACGCGGACAACGAGGTCGCCCTGGTCAGGCCGGACGGAAGCCACACCACGGTGCTGACCGCCGCCGACGGGCTGGAGAACCCGACCTCACTCGCCGTACGGGGCACCACGGCCTACATCGCCAACGGCGCCTACTTCACCAACAACGACCCCAACCTCCTCGCCGCCCGGATCACTCCTGGCGAGTAGGGCGGCCCGGGGCGGTGCCGCCGGAGCCGCCCCGGGCCGGACGCCGGACGTCCGCCGTCTGCGGTCGGCGGCCCTCGACGGCGCCGAGGTCAAGGAGAGGCACGTCGCTGGAGAGCCGGATACACGAAGAAGCACCGAGCGAGAGGACCATGTGATGGAGAAGCAGAACACAGAGCCGCAGACGGCCGTCGCACCGGCCGAGTTCGACCCCGACGCGTTCCTGGTCGTACCGGCCAGGACGTTCGAGGACCTGCGCATCGGCGAGGTCTTCCGGGCCCCCAGCCGCACCCTGACGGACGCTCATGCCGCGGCCTTCCAGACGGTCTCCGCGGACAATCACCCGGTGCACTACGACGCCGAGTGGGCGCGCAAGCACGGACACTCCGCGCCAGTGGTACACGGTCTCCAGGTGCTGGCGTTCACCGCACCGGGCGCCACCTTGTTCCCGCACTTCATCGGCGAGGTGTTCGTCAGCTTCCTCGAGGTGTCCTGCACCTTCCTGGCCGAGGTGCACTCCGGGGACACCCTGTACCCGGCGCTCACCGTCACCGGCCTGGAGCCGAAGGGCAGCAACGGCATCGTGGTCACAGCAGCCACCATCCACAACCAGCGCGGCCAACTCGTCCTGTCCGGGCAGCACAAGTACCTGCTACGGCGTCAGTAGGCCGTACAGAACGGCCGAACGGCCCGGCGTTCCTGCGTGCGACAGGACCCGTCCCCCGGTAACGACCATGCGGGCCGTTACCGGGGGACGCGCATGACAGCCCATCCGACAACACCGAAGAAGGTAGAACATGACGCACCGTAGCGCTGTGCCCGCCGCACTCGCCTGCTGCGCCGCGCTGGCAGCCGCGCTGACTGGTTGTACGAGCACCGGCACGGGCAGCGCCGCAGCCGGCAGCCCGGCTCCGAGCAACTCCGGAAATCCGTCGTCGGCCACCGGCTCGGGGTCCGCCGACGCTGGTACCGCCAGCCCGTCGGACGGACCGACGCCGGCCGCGTCCGCCGCTCAGGAGCCGACGGCGACCAGATGCCGCAGCTCCGAACTGCGGGCGTCCATCGGCCCGGACCACCCGGGAGCCGGGCAGGAGAACTTCGCCGTCATCTTGACCAATGGCTCCCACCGCACCTGCACGATGTACGGATTCCCTGGTGTGGCGTTCGTCAACAGTGCCGGCGAGGCTGTCACCCCGGACCCCGAGCGGACCACCGGGCAGGAGCGACGGATCGTGACGCTTGCCCCCGGAGCGAGCGCGTGGTCGGCGCTGGTCTTCACCAATCCGGCGATCTCCGGGGTCACCACCGTGACACCCGCGGCCGTACTCGTTACCCCGCCCGACGAGACGGTGCCGGTCAGAGTCCGCTGGACCGGCGGCAAGGTCTCCAACACGGGTAAGGCGTCGGTTCCTCAAGTGAGTCCCGTCAGGCCGGGCGACGGCAGCTGACTCCCCCCGGCCAACACCCTGGGGTCGACCGCGCCGTCAACTGCCGTTCGCCAGTGGGCCCACAACTACCCGGTTACCCGCGCGGTGGTGGGCTGTGCCGGGGAGACCGCGGCGCGGGCAGGCGGCGCGGAGGCGTCAAGCGGTTCGGTGAGCCCCGAAAGAGTTCCGGTCAGCGTCAGGAGACGTGCCACGGCCGAGGAACGTCACCGCGCAGAGGCCGGCGGTGGGCGTTCGGAACTGACGGCGCAGATGGGCAGTGAGTGCGGCTTCGAAGTGCGGGGCGGTGGCCAGGCCGATCTCCCCGCGGACGAAGAGGATCACGCCGCCCGGGGTGTACAGGGTGACCGCCCGAAGCGGCAGCGGCTGGAAACGTACGGCGGGTACAGTCGATCGGTCCGCGCTCAGAGCGTGTCCGAGTCGGTGGCGGTGATGGTCCGCTGCCGTTCGGTCATGCCGCCCCAGACCCCGAAGCGCTGGTGGGTCCTCTGCGCGAAGGCGGCGCACTGGTCGAGCACCGGGCAGGACCGGCAGATACGCAGGGCCCGCTGCTCGCGGTGGCGCCGGGCGGGGCCACGTTCGCCGGTGGGCGAGAAGAACACGGTCGAAGCCATGCCTTGGCAGGCCGCGTCGGCCTGCCAAGGCCAGGCATCCAGAAGGGGGACAACGCGCCGCCACTCATGGTCAGCCGAAACGTTCGGTGCGGATCGCGGCCGGGTCCCACCGCATGTCGATCAGCAGATTGCTTACGGATTCGACGAAGCCGGTGGGCCCGCAGACGTAAACGGGGCTGTCCGGCTGGAGCTGTGCCGCCTGCTTGTCCAGGTCGCCCCGGGTGACGCGGCCGGGCCCGCGCGTGCTGCCCGGCAGGGCCCGCCGGGTGTACACGATGCGGACGTCGAGCTGCGGGTCCCGGTCGGCCAGGTGGTCGCGGTACCAGACCTCGTCGGGGGTGCGCGCGCAGTACAGCAGGTGGAAAGGGCTGCGCGTCCCTGTCCCGCTGCGTGCGCGGATCATTGCTGCCAGCGGGACGACGCCGGAGCCGCCGGCCACCAGTAGCACCGGCTCGGTCTGTTCGGGCCGCCAGACGAACCAGTTGCCGAGCGGCCCGCGCAGTTCCACGTCGGCGCCCGGCGGCAGGTCGTGAGCCAGGTAAGGGGAGACCTCACCGTCGGGCACGGCTTGCACGCCCAGTTCGATGCGGTCGCCGTCGGCGGGTGCGGCCAGGGAGTAACTGCGCACCGTCTGGTAGCCGTCGTCGGCGGTGAGCCGCACGTCGACGTGCTGGCCGGGCAGGTGGCCGGGCCAGCCGGGAACAGTGAAGACCAGGGAACGGGCCGTAGCGGTCTGGGGGCGGCGCTCGACGAGGCGCGCGGTGCGCCAGGCGATGCCCATGGTCAGTCGCCCCAGTTGCGCTGCTCGCGCCACGGGTCGCCGTGGTTGTGGTATCCGATGGACTCCCAGAAGCCTGGCTCGTCTTCGAGCGTGAGTTCAAGTCCGCGCACCCACTTGGCCGACTTCCAGAAGTACAGATGCGGCACGAGCAGCCGGGCGGGTCCGCCGTGCTCGGGTGGGAGCGGGTTGCCGTCGTACGTGTGGGCAATCCAGGCCTTGCCGTCGAGGAGTTCATCGAGCGGCATGTTGGTGGTGTAGCCGCCATGGCTGTGGACGACGACGTGGTCCGCGGCCGTCTCGACGTCGTCGAAGAAGGCATTGACGGGGACGCCACGCCAGTGCGTGTCGAATTTGGACCACCGGGTGACGCAATGAATGTCGGTCACCGTCTCCTGCTGGGGAAGAGCCATCATCTCCTCCCAGGTCCAGCGGTGCGTGCGTCCCTGCTCCGTGGTCACCGTGAAGGCCCAGGTGTCCATGGGGATGCGGGGCGTGGGGCCCGCCGACAGCACGGGAAACTGCTCCGTCGGGTATTGGCCGGGAGGCAGGCGGTCCGCCAGGGGACGGGCACGCCCGCGAAAGCCAGGTGAGAAGGAGTTCATGCGTCATCTCCTGAATTCGTGGGGCGCCAAGAGCCGGATGCGGTTGTCGCCTGCGTGCCCGTATCGACCCGCAACCGGTGCATCGCAGGAGGACCGGAAACGGGGCCGCGCGGACGCGGTACGGGGGAGTCCGTCCGCGCGGCTGCCTGTTCCGCCTGGTCAGCTCGTGGCGCGTACCGCGTCCAGGATCAGGTCGGCGACCTCCTTCGGCTGGGACACGGCGACCGCGTGCGATGCACCGTCGATCTCGACGACGGTCGCCCCGGCGCGCTTCGCGCCGAAACGCTCGACCTCGGGGTTGATCGCGTGGTCGGCGCCGGCCACGAGCGCCCAGGAGGGCTTGGTCTTCCACGCGGCCGCGGTGGCCGTCTCCGCGAAGGCCCCGGCGGCGAGCGGACGCTGCGCCACCGCCAGGATCTTGGTGACGGGAGCGGGGACGTCGGCGGCGAAGACGTCCGGGAAGGCCTCGGGCGTGATGGTGACCTCGACCGCGGGATCCGCGCCCTCGACGGGGTACGTCGCCTGCTTCAGGTTGCTGACCAGCGGGCTGTCGGGGAACCGGCCCTGCAGCTCGCCGAGGCTCTCGCCTTCTTCGAGGACGTAGGCCGCTATGTAGACCAGACCGACGACGTTCTCGGTGGTGCCGGCCACGGTGATGAGCGCACCGCCGTAGGAGTGGCCGACCAGGATGACGGGGCCGTCGATCTGGGCGGCCACGGAGGCGATGTACGCGGCGTCGGAAGCCAGTCCGCGCAGCGGGTTGGGCGGGGCCACGACGGCAATGCCGCGGCTCTGCAACTCGGCGATGACCCCGGACCAGCTGGCCGCGTCGGCGAAGGCGCCGTGGACGAGAACGACGGTGGGGGTGGAGGTAGTCATGTCAGGGTTCTCTCTTCGGGTTCAGGCGCTGTGAAGGGCGGTGCGCAGGGCGCCGGTGGCCAGCGTGATGGCGGCCTCGGCGGCGTGGGTCTCGCGCAGGGCGTTGAGCATCACGAAGTCGTGGATGATGCCCTGGAAGCGCACGGCGGTGACCGGGACGCCGGCCTCGCGGAGCTTGTTCGCGTAGGCCTCGCCCT
>NZ_JBEYFS010000317.1:0-10322 GCF_040634475.1 Streptomyces sp. NPDC007095 | reverse complement strand
CAGGAGGTCGCGGAACTTCCCGGCTCGGCGCGGGCCGCAGGGGGCTTCGGGTCCACTGGCGGTCATGCCGCCGTGGGCGGCACAACGGGTGGACCGCGGCCGGCATGATCCCGAACTCGGTGACGTCCACCTCGGCCAGCTCGTCCACGAAACCGCCGCGCCGGCAGTAGACCCGGTCGGCCCGGGGCCCGGCGCCGGGCGCGTAGTACTCCTCGGCGTCCCAGCGCCCCGGCGGCACCTCGGTGATGGCGTCGACACCGGAGACCAGGTTGTTCCAGTACGTGGCGAGGTCGGGGGCGCCCGGGAAGAGCACCGACATCCCGACGATGGCGATGGGTTCGGCGCGGGCGCCGGTCACGTCGGTCACCAGCCCGACGCCGTGTAGACGACGGCGGTGTCGCCCTCGGGCCCCCAGGCCAGCTCGCGCAGCAGGCTCATGGTGCCCTCGTCGGGGTCGATGAGCTGGATGCCGCGGCCCGCGTAGTGCCGCATCAGCTCGGGGGTGACCATGCCGTGGTTGCCGTCGCCGGTCGGCGCCCATGGACCCCAGTGGACGGTCAGTCCGCGGCGGCCGGTACCGGAGTCCGCCCAACGGGCGCCGAGGGTCTCCAGGGCGTCGTTGGCGGCGGCGTAGTCGCACTGGCCACGGTTGCCGAGGGCCGCCGCGATGCTGCCGAACAGCACGGTGAACCGGGGGCCCTCCCCGTCCGGCAACTCGGCCAGCGCGGCCAGCAGTTCACGTGCGCCGTCGGCCTTCGTACGGAACACCCGGTCGTACGACCGCGGGCTCTTCTCGGCGATCAGCCTGTCCTCGATCACGCCCGCCGCGTACACGACGCCGTCGAGTCTCCCGTGCTCGGCGTGGATCTCCTTCACCGCCCGGCGCACGGCGTCGCCGTCCAGCGCGTCCACGGCGCGGTAGCGCACCTCGGAGCCGAGCGCGGCGAGTCTGCGCAGGGTCGCGCGCACCTCGCGTTCGGCCTGGATCCGGCCGATCGCCCGCTCGATCTCGGCGGGGACGCGCAGCCCACGCGCGATGAGCGCGCTGCGCAGTTCGCCGGCGGTGCCCGCGGCGGCGAGCGCGGGGTCCTCCGCGCCCTCGGGCAGGACGGTGCGGCCGAACAGTTCGATCCGGCAGCGGCTCGCGGCGGCCAGGGTCGCGGCGAACCGGGCGGTGATCCCCCGGGCGCCGCCCACCAGCAGGACGACCGAGTCGGCGTCCAGACCGAGCGTGGCGGCCTCGGCGGCACCGTCCCCGGCCGGCCCCGCGCCCGTGCTGCCGAGCAGACCGAGCCCCTCCTCGGCCATGCGCAGTCCGCGCCGCGTGCCGGGGGCGCGCAGGACGACCGGCTCGTGGTCGGGCGCGGTGAGCTCGGCGACCAGCTCCGCGGCGATGTCCTCGGGCGCGGTGCCGGGCGCGTGCTCGACGACTCGGGCGACCGTGTCGGGGTACTCCCGGGCGAGCGAGCGGAAGAAGCCGCGCAGCCCGGGGGAGGCGCCCGCGGCGAGCATCCAGCGCGGGTTGCCCGCCAGGACCCGCTGGTAGGCGGGGAAGACGTCCGGCAGGACGGGCGGGGAGTCCGGCGCGACGAGGTGCACGATCCCGTCGAACTCTCCCTCGGCCGGAGGTTCTTCGGCGGTCACCGCATGGGCGCCGTGCACGGTCAGACGGGCGGTCAGCGCCTCGGCCACCGGCCCGGAACCGAGCAGCAGGAAACTGCGGCCGATCAGCAGGTCGCTGGTGGGCGCCGGGTCGGCGGGGGCGAGGTCGAACTCCCGCATCACGAGACGCTTGGGCGCCACGACGACGGGTTCGGGGACGGCCGGGACAGTTTCGAGAGTCTCGGGCTCGGCCGACTCACCTCGGACACCCACCACCAATGCGGCGATGCTCGCGGCCGTACGCGCCTTGGCCAGCTCTTCCACGTCGGTGTCGCCGGTCGTGGTGAGGCCGAGGCGGGTGGCCAGTTCGCCGGCTATCTCGGCTCTCTTGATGGAGTCGACACTGAGGTCGGCTTCGAGGTCGAGGTCGGGTTCGATCATGTCGACGGGGTAGCCGGTACGTTCGCCGATCACGTCGAGGACGAGGGCCAGGACGGACTCGGCGGTCGGGGCGGTCCCTACGGCGGGAGCGGAAGCGGGCGCCGGGGCGGCTCCCGGGCCGGTCACCCGCTCGACCAGCGCGGTGATCGCGGCGGCGGTACGTGCCTTGGTCAGTTCCTCCACGTCGGTGTCGCCGGTCGTGGTGAGGCCGAGGCGGGTGGCCAGTTCGCCGGCTATCTCGGCTCTCTTGATGGAGTCGACACTGAGGTCGGCTTCGAGGTCGAGGTCGGGTTCGATCATGTCGACCGGGTAGCCGGTGCGCTCGCCGATCACCTCGAGCACGACCGACAGCACCGAGCCACCTGCCGGTACGGCCACCGCAACCGGCGCGGCGGCGGGCAGCGCGGTCACCGTGACCGGGGCGTCGGCGGGCAGCGCGGTCACCGTGACCGGGGCGTCGGTGTACGTGATCGGGGCGGGGGCCGCGGGACGTATCCCCGGGTCCGCTCCCAGGTACCCCAGCATCACGTCCCGCTGCGCCGCGATCATCTCCCGGCTCGTGCGCAGGAACTCGCTGATCAGGGCCTCGGATCCGGTGGCCGCCGCCACTGGTCCGACCGGGCTGCTGTGGGTCACGAGGGCCTCCGGGACACGCTCGGCGGGGTGGAGTGCGGCGGCGGGGATCACGCCGTCCGCCGTACGGATCAGATGGCCGTCGACCGTCCACGCGGCGCGCCTGGGACGCGGGGCGCGGGCGTCGGCGGGGACCGCGTCCCGGCCCTGGAAGAGCCACGCGGTCCTGATGCCCGCACCGGCGACGGCCAGTTGGGCGAGCGCGGCGAGGAACCCGGCGAGACCGGCTCGTCGGCCGTCCTCCAGGGCGACCGTGCGGTGCGGCCGGTCGCCGAGGACCGCGCCCACCAGCCGGGTCAGCACCGAGCCGGGTCCGGCCTCGACGAAGACCCGGGCCCCGGCCTCGTACATCGCCTCGATCTGGTCGGCGAACCGGACCGGGGAGCCTATCTGCGCGGCGAGTTCGGCCCGGATCTCCTCGGGGTCCATCGGGTAGCGGGTGGCCGTACGGTTCGACCAGACCGGGAAGTCGGTGGGAGCGAACGGGACTTCGGCGAGCACCTCGGCGAAGGTCTCGCCGGCCGCCGCGACCAGCGGGCTGTGGAACGCGCAGGCGACCGGGATGCGCTTGGCGCCGAGCCCCTGGGCACGCAGTCGCTCGACGGCGGTGAGGACGTCCTCGGTGGGACCCGAAATGACCGTCTGGCGGGGCGAGTTGCGGTTCGCCGTCACCACCGAGTCGGCCAGACCCGCGGCGCTGAGGGCCGCCGCGACCTCCGGTTCGCCCGCGGCGACGGCGGCCATGGTGCCGGGGTCGCTTTCGCCGGTGGCGCCCAGGATGGCGGCGGCACGTGCGCGGCTGGTGCGCAGCAGGGCGTCGGGTGTCAGGGCGCCCGCCGCGGCCAGCGCGGCCAGTTCTCCGTAGCTGTGGCCCGCGGCCATCCCCGGGCGCACTCCCGCCCTGGTCAGGAGCTGGAACGCGGCGAGCCCGGTCAGACCGAGCGCGGGCTGCGCGACGGTGGTGTCGGTGATGCGCTCCCGCTGCTCCTTGCGGCCGGTCTCGTCGAAGGCGGCCGGCGGGAAGAGGACGCGGGCCGTCGTCTCGTCGAGCCGCAGGTTGCGCTGGAGTTCGGGGAAGGCGACGAAGAGTTCGGCGAACATCCCGGGGCGCTGGCTGCCCTGCCCGGGGAAGAGCAGCGCCACGTCACCCGTCTCGTCCTCGTCGGCCGTGAACAGGCCTTCCTTCGGGGCGTGTTCACCGGCTACCGCACGGCGCAGCAGCGCCGCCAGCTCCTCGGCCGACCCGGCGACGAGGGCGATCCAGGTCCGGACGCCACAGGTGCCTGCGGTGCTCGCCGTGCCTCCGGTGCTCCGGGCGCCCCGGGTGGTGGCGGCCTCGGCGCGCCGGGACGCGGCGAGCGCGAAGTCCCGCAGCCGCCACGGCTCGTACGGTCCGGGATCCGCTTCCACGACGGCGAGCAGTTCGGAGGCGGCCCGTACCGCCGCCGTCCGGTCCGCGCCCCGGAACGTGAAGAGCTCGGCGGGCCAGTGCTGGGCCGAGGTGACCGGCGGCGGCCCGTCCTCGTAGGCCCTCAGGACTACGTGGAAGTTGGTGCCGCCGAAGCCGAAGGCGCTGACCCCGGCCACCCGTTCGGCCGGCGCGGCGGACCAGGGACGGGCCTCGGTGTGGAAGGCGAACGGGCTGCTCTGCGCGTCCCAGGCCGGATTCGGCTGGGTGAGGTGCAGGGTCGGCGGCTTCACGCCGGTGTGCAGGGCGAGCGAGGTCTTGATCAGCCCGGCCAGCCCGGCCGCGCACTTGGTGTGCCCGATCTGCGACTTGACCGAGCCGAGCGCGCACGCGCCGGGCGGAGCCCCGGCCTCCTCGAACACCCGGGTGAGGGAGCCGAGTTCGGTGCGGTCACCGACGACGGTGCCGGTGCCGTGCGCCTCGACGAGTCCGACCTCGGCGGGCGAGATGCGCGCGTTGCGGTAGGCCCGGGTCAGCGCGTTGTACTGGCCCTCGGGCCGGGGCGCGGTCAGGCCGAGCGCCCGGCCGTCGCTGGCGCTGCCGACGCCCTTGATCACCGCGTACACCCGGTCGCCGTCCCGCTCGGCGTCCGCGAGCCGCTTGAGGACGACACAGCCGACGCCCTCGCCGAGCGCGATGCCGTCGGCCGCGCTGTCGAAGGGCGCGGAGCGGCCGGAGGGCGAGAGGGCATGCGCGGAGGCGAAGAGCAGGTAGTCGTTGATGCCGTTGTGCAGGTCGGCGCCGCCGCACAGCACCAGGTCGCTCGTCCCGCTCGCCAGTTCCTTGCACGCCACGTCGACGGCGGTGAGGGAGGAGGCGCAGGCGGCGTCCACGGTGTAGTTGGCGCCGCCGAGGTCGAGGCGGTTGGCGATCCGGCCCGCGATGACGTTGGCGAGGATGCCGGGGAAGGAGTCCTCGGTGAGCTTGGGCAGCCGCTCGTCCAACGCGGGCGGCAGGCTCCCCAGGTAGGCGGGCAGGACGGAGCGCAGGGTCATCGCGTTGGACAGGTCGCTGCCCGCCTCCGCACCGAACACGACCGACGCGCGGGCCCGGTCGAAGGACCGGCTGCCGTAGCCGGAGTCCTCCAGGGCGCGGCGCGCCGCCTCCAGGGCGAGCAGCTGTACCGGCTCGATGGCGGGCAGCGAGGCGGGCGGAATGCCGTACCGCAGCGGCTCGAAGGGGATCTCGGGGAGGAAGCCGCCCCAGCGGGACGGGGTCTTCTCCCCGGCGCCCCGAGGGTCGTGGTACAGCTCGGCGTCCCAGCGGGTCGCGGGCACCTCGGTGACGGCGTCCTCGCCCGCCAGCACGTTCGCCCAGAAGGTGGCGAGGTCGGGGGCGCCGGGGAACATGCAGGCCATGCCGACGATCGCGATGTCCAGCGGTTCGGGGGAGGGGGCGGCGGCGGGTTCCCCGATGCCGAGGGCCTCCCGCCGCGCCGCCAGGAAGCCGGCCGCGCCGCTGGTGACCGAGGCGTGCAGCTCGGCGACGGTGGTGACGGCGGAGCGCAGCACGGCGACCTCGCCGGCCATGAACATGCCCTCGGCGAGCTGTCTGTCCTCGCCGACCGCGCTCAGCCCGCCGTCGACCCGCTCGATGCCCTTGCTGGCCAGTCGTAGCCGCCCCACGTTGAGCCGCTCCAGCCGCTCCCAGGCCTCGCGGCCGGGTGTCCCGCGGGCGGCCAGGTCCTCCTTGACCGCGGCGAACTCGTCGGTGAACGGACTGCGAACACAGCGGGTGGCATGTCCGGGCGCGGTCTCCAGGAGGTCGGTGCGCTCGGCGTCGATCACCTGCCGCTGGAACAGGGGCAGCACCGCGCCCGCGTTCACGGCCTCCTCGGTGAACAGGTACGCCGTGCCCATCAGCACGCCCACGGCCGCACCCCGCGCGCTCAGCGGCGCGGCGAGCGCGGTCACCATGGCGGCGGAGCGTTCGTCGTGCACCCCGCCCGCGAAGAACAGCCGGAGTTCGGTGGCGGTGCCGTTCTTCGCGCCCGCCAGGAAGTCGTCGAGCACGCCGAGCTGCGCCTCCCACAGCGGGAAGCTGCCCCGCGGTCCGACATGGCCGCCGCACTCGGCGCCCTCGAAGACGAACTTGCGCGCGCCCGCTTCCAGGAACTGCTTCAGCAGCCCCGGCGACGGCACGTGCAGGAACGTGGAGATGCCCACCTCCTCCAGCGCGGCGGCCTGCGCGGGACGCCCGCCCGCGATGATCGCGTGGGACGGGCGGATCTCCCGTACGACCTCCAGCTGGGCGGCCTTGATCTCCTCGGCGGCGAAGCCGAGGACGCCGACGCCCCAGGGCGCCTCGCCGAGCGCGTCCCTGGTCTGCTCGAGTACGGCGCGGGTCTGGTCGGCGCCGGACAGGGCGAGCGCGATGAAGGGCAGCCCGCCGTGGCGGCTGACCTCGGCGGCGAACGCGGCCTGGTCGCTCACCCGGGTCATCGGTCCCTGGGCGACGGGCAGTTCGCTTCCGAAGGGGCGGCTGCCCGTGCCGTCGGGGCCGAGCGAGGGATCCGCGCTCTTCGCCGAGTCGAGACCGGGCCCCGCGCTCTTCGCCGAGTCGAGCGAGGGGTCCGCGCTCTTTGCCGAGTCGAGACCGGGCCCCGCGCTCTTTGCCGAGTCGAGCGAGGGGTCCGCGCTCTTTGCCGAGTCGAGACCGGGCCCCGCGCTCTTTGCCGAGTCGAGCGAGGGGTCCGCGCTCTTTGCCGAGTCGAGACCGGGCCCCGCGCTCTTCAACGCGTCGAGCACGGAGTCCCGTACGCCCCGTACCGCCGCGTGCACGGTGCCCCAGCGCTGCTGGAAACGGGTGGCGAGGAAGCCGTCCTGACCGATCTCGGGGGCGGGCGCGCCCTCCTGGGCACCCCGGCGCCGTACGACTCGGCGGCCGTCCTCCACGGTGGTCTCGGAGCCGTCGAGCCCGGCGAGCAGCGCGGAGGTCCCGGCGGGCAGTTCGGCCTCGGCCTCGGCGAGCAGGGCGAGCTGGGTGTCCAGGACGACACCGGCGCCGCCGCCCGCGACGACGGCCGCCGCGGTGTGCGGGCCCGCGCCGCCGCAGGCCCAGACCGGCAGGTCCAACTCGTCGTCGGCGAGGAGCTGTTGGAGGAGTACGAATATGCTCAGTTCGCCCACGGGACCGCCCGCCTCGTGGCCCCGGGCGATCAGCCCTTGCGCCCCGGCCGCGGCTGCGCGTAACGCCTGCTCGCGGCCGGTCACCTCGACGAGTACGCGGTGGCTGGGGAAGTCGGCGGGCGTGCAGGAGGCGTCGGCGGTCAGCAGGACGGTGTGGACACAGGCGGGGAGGTCCCGCGCGGGGAAGGCATCGTTGTCGCGGAGCCGTACGCCGAAACCGGCGGCCGACCATTCCTCGGCCAGCGCGAGTTCCGCCGCCGCCCGACGCCCACCCGCGGTGAGGTCGAGCACCCCGAGACCGCCCGCCCGAACGGCGGCCGCGGTGACGCGCGCCGAGGGGACGGCGAACGGGTTCAGGGCGACGACGATGTCCTCTACGGCAAACAGGCCGGAAGTATCGAAATTCGACACAGGCACGCGAACGCTCCAAATCGCACGAGGGTGAGGATTGGTGGGGGAGAGCGGAGAGCGCTTGCGCTTCACAACAAGCCGACGGCCGATGCGAAGCACGCTCATGCTTATTGCGCATCCACGTGAAAGTCAAACTCTCAAGGAGGCTGCCATTACCGGACGTAACACGGTCGACACAGCCACCGCTGAGCCAGATGTGAGCTTGCAACAGAGGCCTTGTTCCGTGGAGTTGGCGGGGTCGGCGACCGCTGGTCGGTTCGCTCCGTGACCCTGATTCGGCCTGCGGCAATGCCTGCTGACGTAGTGTCGAACGCGAGGTCCACTTCGATCTTGCGGAAACGAACTGTTTCCCCCGCCGTAAATTGAAACTTTTATTAGTTCCCCTCTTCATAATCAAAATTCACGTTGGTCGAAAGGGTGGGATTTCGGCAGTTGAGGGTGAATGGACACGTTTCGTACTCGCCGGTAAGTTGGCTCATTTCAACAGCACAGCCCGGCCGCGGGAGCGGCCGGGCTGTGCTGGATCCCTAGGTGTCGGGGCGGGTCACTCGGCGTAGAACGTCGCGTCCGCCCTGGCGAGCGTCGTGTCGGCGGGCTGGGTGTAGAGCAGGTAGCCGTAGTGCCGGAGGCGCCGGCCGGCGCCGCTGTACGACTCGAACGAGACACCGGAGGCCGCGTCGGCGAGGCCCGCCCGCCGGTAGAAGCCGGCGTCGTTCCAGAAGGCCGCCGTGCCGTCGTCCTTCTCCACCCAGACCTCGATGTTCTTCCGGTGGAGGTAGTAGCCCGGGTGGTTGGCCGATTCGAGGGAGACGGTCCCGCTCCCGGCGAGCCCGCTCACCACCCGTGTCCCTCGTCGTGTTCGCCGTCCTCGGCACGGCCCTGACGACGTGCATGAAGGACTACCTGGAACGTCAGCGCTGCGCCGGTTCGTCGCGGACGCCTCGCACGAGCTGCGTACGCCCCTGATGTCGGTACGCGGCTACGCGGACCTCTTCCAGTACGCCGCCGCCAACGCGCCCGAGGAACGTGAGAAGCACCTGGCCCGGCTGCGCGCCGAGGCCGCCAGGACGGGCGTACTCCTCGACGACCTGCTCCTCCTCGCCGGCTGGACGCCGCCGAGGCGGAGACACCGGTGCGGCTGGAGGACGCGGACCTGGCCGAACTGGCGCGGGAGGCCGCGGACGCCTTCCGCACCGGGCGAGGGGAGCACGTGCTGTCCGTGACGGCCGGCCCCGACCCGGCGCGCCTGCCCTTGGATCCCCTGCGTATCCGGCAGGTCCTCGACAACCTGCTCACCAACGCCGCCATGCACACCCCGGCGGGGACGAAGGTGTGCATGGCGGTGTCGGCCACGGGGAAGGGGCGGCCCGGGCGCGTCGGCTCGTCCGGTACGGCGGTCGTGCGGGTCTCCGACTCCGGGCCCGGGATCCCCGCCGCCGATCAGGAACGGGTCTTCGACCGGTTCTACCGCGTCGACAAGGCCCGCGGCCGCGACCGCGGCGGCAGCGGGCTGGGCCTCGCGGTCGCCCGCTCACTGGTCCGGGCACACGGCGGCACCATCGAAATGACCAGCCGCCCCGGCTCGACGGCGTTCACGATCCGTCTCCCCCTCCTGCCGGCGTTCCCGTGACCACGGGGGAGTACATCCACGCGGCCGCCGTCGGCTCGCTCGGCCGGTGCCTTCGGCCGGTGCCTTCGGCCGGTGCCTCAGCCGGTCGCGCGGACGGCGTCGCGGATCAGTTCGGCGACCAGCTTCGGCCGGGACACCGCGACGGCGTGCGAGGCGCCCTCGACCTCCAGGATCGTCGCTCCGGCACGCTTCGCGCCGAAGCGCTCGACCTCGGGGTTGATCGCCTGGTCCGCGGCGGCGACCAGGGCCCAGGAGGGCTTGGTCTTCCACGCGGCGGCGGTGGCCGTCTCCGTGAACGCCCCGGCGGCGAGCGGACGCTGGGCGACCGCCAGCACCTTGGTGACGTCGGCGGGGACGTCCGCGGCGAAGACGGACGGGAACGCCTCGGGGACGATGGTGACCTCGACGGCCGGGTCACCGCCCTCGACGGGATACGTGGCCTGCCTCAGGCTGCTACCCAGCGGCGAGTCGGGGAAGCGCCCCTGCAACTCGCCGAGGCTCTCGCCCTCCTCCAGGACGTACGCCGCGACGAAGACCAGCCCGACCACGTTCTCCACGGTGCCCGCGACGGTGATGACCGCGCCGCCGTAGGAGTGACCGACCAGCACGACAGGGCCGTCGATCTGCGCGGCCACCGAGGCGATGTACGCGGCGTCGGAGGCCAGAGAGCGCAGCGGGTTCGGCGGCGCGACGACGGGGATGCCGTGGTTCTGCAGTTCCGCGATGACGCCGGACCAACTGGCCGCGTCGGCGAACGCACCGTGCACGAGCAGGGCGGTGGGAGTGGTGTTCCCGGACATGACTGTCTCTCCTTGTCGGTCGTGTGGACCCGGTCAGCCCGCGTGCAGCGCGGTGTGCAGCGTGCGGGTGGCCATCGTCAGCGCGGCCTCGGCGGCGTGGGTGCCGCGCAGGGTGTTGAGCATCACGAAGTCGTGGATGATGCCCTGGAAGCGCACGGCGGTGACCGGGACGCCGGCCTCGCGGAGCTTGTTCGCGTAGGCCTCGCCCT
>NZ_JBEYFS010000316.1:0-10322 GCF_040634475.1 Streptomyces sp. NPDC007095 | reverse complement strand
CGGCAACAGCTTCGGCTCGCCGCCGGCCTCACCCAGACCGAAGTCGCTGAGGCCATCGGCGTCAAGCGTCTCGCGGTCGCACAGTGGGAGGCCGGCCCCCGGCCCCGTAGATTTCGGCCCGGCCACGGGCGTCACCCCCACCTCCGATCGTGAAAGCAGGGCCACGTGCTGACCGTCGACTTCTCCCGGTTCCCGCTCGCCCCGGGCGACCGCGTACTGGACCTCGGATGCGGTGCCGGCCGGCACGCGTTCGAGTGCTACCGGCGCGGCGCCCAGGTCGTCGCGCTGGACCAGAACGGCGAGGAGATCCGCGAGGTCGCCAAGTGGTTCGCGGCGATGAAGGAGGCGGGCGAGGCCCCGGCCGGCGCCACCGCGACCGCGATGGAGGGTGACGCGCTCGCGCTGCCCTTCCCCGACGCCTCCTTCGACGTCGTGATCATCTCCGAGGTCATGGAGCACATCCCGGACGACAAGGGCGTCCTCGCCGAGATGGTGCGCGTGCTGAAGCCGGGCGGGCGCATAGCGATCACCGTGCCGCGCTACGGCCCGGAGAAGGTGTGCTGGACGCTGTCCGACGCCTACCACGAGGTCGAGGGCGGTCACATCCGCATCTACAAGGCGGACGAACTGCTGGGCAAGATGAAGGAGGCCGGTCTCAAGCCGTACGGCACCCATCACGCCCACGCCCTGCACAGCCCCTACTGGTGGCTGAAGTGCGCGTTCGGCGTCGACAACGACAAGGCGCTGCCCGTGCGGGCGTACCACAAGCTGCTGGTCTGGGACATCATGAAGAAGCCGCTGGCCACCCGGGTCGCCGAGAACGCGCTGAACCCGCTGATCGGCAAGAGCTTCGTGGCGTACGCGACCAAGCCCCACCTGCCCCTCGACTCCGCCGCGGTGGACGCTTCGTGACGACTCCGCGCACGCCCCGGACAGAACACCTCGTCCTGCCCGGGGTCCTCACCGCCGAGGAGGCGGCCGCCACGGTGCGGGCCGTCCTCGGGGTGCAGCGACCCGACGGCGCCATACCGTGGTTCCGTGGGCACCACCTCGACCCGTGGGACCACACCGAGGCGGCCATGGCACTGGACGCGGCGGGGGAGCACGAGGCGGCCGAGCGGGCGTACGAGTGGCTGGCCCGGCACCAGAACCAGGACGGTTCCTGGTACGCGGCGTACGCCGACGGGGACGCGGACGACGTCACCGACCGCGGCCGGGAGACCAACTTCTGCGCCTACATCGCGGTCGGCGTCTGGCACCACTACCTCGCCACCGGCGACGACGCCTTCCTCGACCGGATGTGGCCCGCGGTCTACGCGGCCGTGGAGTTCGTGCTGCGCCTTCAGCAGCCCGGCGGGCAGATCGGCTGGAAGCGCGAGGACGACGGCACGGCGGTCGAGGACGGCCTGCTGACCGGGAGTTCGTCCATCCACCACGCGCTGCGCTGCGCGCTCGCCATCGCCGAGCAGCGCGAAGAGCCGCAGCCCGACTGGGAGTTGGCGGTCGGCGCGCTGCGGCACGCGATCCGCAGGCACCCCGAGCGGTTCCTCGACAAGGACCGCTACTCGATGGACTGGTACTACCCGGTGCTCGGCGGCGCGTTGACCGGCGCCGAGGCCGAGGCCCGGATAGCGGAGGGCTGGGACCGGTTCGTGGTCCCGGGGCTCGGCGTGCGCTGTGTGGTGCCCAACCCGTGGGTGACCGGCGGTGAGTCGGCCGAACTCGCCCTGGCGCTGTGGGCCGTGGGCGAGTCCGACCGTGCCCTGGAGATCCTCCAGTCCATCCAGCACCTGCGCGACCCGAAGACGGGCCTCTACTGGACGGGCTACGTCTTCGACGCCCGGACGATCTGGCCCGAGGAGCTCACCAGCTGGACGGCCGGCTCGGTCCTGCTCGCCGTCGCCGCGCTCGGCGGCGACGAGGCGACCTGCGCGGTCTTCGGCGGCGAGCGCCTGCCGCTGGGGCTCGACGCGGAGTGCTGCTGAGCCCTGCCGGCAGCCGGGCGGGGACCGCTCAGTGGCGGTGCATGCGGTTGGCGATGGCGTGGCCGATGAAGAGGTACACGACGGCGGCCAGGCCGTAACCCGCGACCACGCGTGCCCACGCCCTGTCGAAGGTGAACAGGTCGCGGGACCAGCCGGCCAGCCAGCTCGCCACGTCGTGGACGAACTGGACCAGGTCGTTGGCCCGGTTCGCGTCCAGGAGATACATCAGGATCCACAGGCCGAGGATGACGGCCATCACGTCGGCGACGATCGCGATGACCGTGCCCGCTTGGTTGGAACCGTTGCGATATCGAGGGGACATGCCCTCCGGGTTGCCGCGTATCCGTCGATGAAACCCGCGGGGTACGGCACCCGAACGGGTCGCTCGAGTGGCGCGGTGACCGGGTTCGGGTGAGCCTGCTGGAAGAGCCGTGTCTCCCGGAAACCGGGAGAACCGTTCCCTTCCCCGGAGGACCCCGTGCCCGTACCGATACGGCGCCTCGTCGTGGCGCTCACCGTCTGTTGCGCCCTGCTCGCCGGTGCCACGGCCTGCGGCAGTGGCAGCAGTGCCACCAAGGACACCGCCGCCGTCGTGGCGGCCGCCACCCCGTCCAGCAGCAGCACCGTGGAGAAACAGAAGCTCTCCAAGACCCGCTTCGTGGCGAACGCGGGCCTGGCCGCCGGAGCCACCTACCAGTGGATCGTGAAGCCCTGGAAGGCCGGCAAGTTCAAGAAGGGCGCCACTGGCCGCAGGACCGCCCTGATCAAGGCGGCCCTGGCCGGCACGTTCGCCTACAACCGGCTCAAGGCCGCGAGCCGGAACGCCCAGGGCGACCCCACGCTCTCCAAGGCCGTCGCCCCGCTCACCGCGGGCATCGACGCCCTCAAGAACCTGCCGTCCAAGCTCCGCAAGGGTGACTCGACGGACGCGACCGTGGGCTCGTTCGACGACATCATCAACAAGGTGAAGGACGCGGGCAAGAGCGCGGGCGCCCCGGTGACCGACAAGGTGCCGTCGGCCTCGCAGCTGTCCGGCGGCTGAGCCCCGACCGCTGTACCGCCCGACAGGACCTAGGAGTTGAGCTCGGCGAGAACCCGCAGCGAGTGAGGGTCCGGTGACAGCGCCAGCAGGTCTGTCACCGGGCCCTTGCGCCACGACTCCAGCCGCTCGGCGATGCGTTCACGCGGTCCGACGAGAGAGATCTCGTCGGCGAACGCGTCCGGGACGGCGAGCACCGCTTCCTGGCGGCGTCCCGCGAGGAACAGCTCCTGGATGAGCCTGGCCTCCTCCTCGAACCCCATCCGTGCCATCAGATCGGCGTGGAAGTTGCGCGCCGCGTGCCCCATTCCGCCGATGTAGAAGCCGAGCATCGCCTTCACGGGCAGCAGCCCTTTGGTGACGTCGTCGCAGACGCGGACATGGGCCATGGGCGCGACGAGGAAGTCGGCGGGGAGATCGCTCAGCGCGGCCTCGTAGGCTCCTGGGCGGGTCGGCGACCAGTACAGCGGCAGCCAGCCGTCCGCGATCCGGGTCGTCTGCGCGATGTTCTTCGGCCCCTCGGCGCCGAGCAGGATCGGCAGGTCGGCGCGGAGCGGATGCGTGATCGGCTTCAGCGGCTTGCCGAGCCCGGTGCCGTCCTCGCCCCGGTAGGGGTGCTTGTGGAAGCGGCCGTCGAGCTCGACGGGCCCTTCGCGCCTGAGGACCTGGCGTACGACGTCGACGTACTCCCGGGTCGCGGTCAGCGGCGACTTCGGGAACGGACGGCCGTACCAGCCCTCCACGACCTGTGGCCCCGACAGCCCGAGGCCGAGCATCATGCGCCCGCCCGAGAGGTGGTCGAGGGTGAGCGCGTGCATCGCGGTGGTGGTGGGGGAGCGGGCGGCCATCTGCGCGACGGCCGTGCCGAGCCGGATGCGGGTCGTGTGCGCGGCGATCCAGGTCAGCGGGGTGAAGACGTCCGAGCCCCAGGACTCGGCGGTCCACACGGAGTGGTAGCCGAGTCGCTCCGCCTCCTGGGCGAGCGGCAGATGGTCCGCGGAGGGGCCGCGCCCCCAGTAGCCGAGTGCGAGGCCGAGCCGCATGAACCCTCCAGGAGTTAGGTTCTGACGATGCGTCAGTCATGTGCACGCGCCAGCCGACTGTACGGCAACGGCCCCCCGCCCGGAAGGACGAGGGGCCGTGGGAGGCCGTACGGGAGCGGACGCGGCCGGTCAGCCGCGCTGGATCCCGGAGGTGTCCTGCAGCACGCCGCGACGGCCGTCCTGCGTCTGCGCCACCAGGTTCGCACCGCGCTGTTCCACGGCCAGGTACCAGGTGCCCGGCGCGAGTTCGGCGATCGGCGCCTGCGAACCGTCCTCCGCGAACAGCGGACGCGGCACCGGCACGGCGAACCAGAACGGCGAGAAGTCACCGGCGGGCGGCTGCGGTTGCGGGGCCGGCGCCTGCTGCGGCTGGCTGGGCTGGCCGCCGAACGCCTGCCCCTGCTGCGGCTGACCCCCGAAGGCCTGGCCCGGCTGCTGGGCGCCGGGGTAGCCGTAACCCCCGGACGGCTGGGCGCCGTAGGGCTGAGGGGCGGCGGGCTTGGGGGCGGGGACGAGCGCGGACTGCAGGGCCGGGACGAGCGGGGTCGCGATGGCGGCGCCGGCCATGATCAGCGTCGCGATGAACGCGAGGATGAGGCCGGTGCCGGCGCTGACGCCGCTGTCCCCGCTGCCGGCGTTGTCGACGCCACCCATCGGGTCGAAGACGTTCCCGAGCGCGCTCCACGCGGCGAAGACCGTGAAGGCGACGCCGAACTGACCGAGGTCGAGTCCGACGATCTTGGGCATCTGCGGCAGGCCGTGGGAGACGACGACCAGCGCGGCCCCGATGATGCCGGCCAGGACCACGCTCAGCAGGAGCGGTCCGCTCGACCAGGCGCTGGGGATATTGGCACTGCTCGAGGCCCCGTCGATCGAAAAAATGTCGAGGAACGACGCGATGAACAGCAATACCGCTGCTCCGATCACCACGCCGTCGCCTCGAGTGAGGGAGCGGATATTCACTTCAGGTCCTTCGTCAGTCGTCTCGTCGTCGGTGGAGGCGTCGCTGACACCATGTCGCCGTAAGGCCCTGGTGTGAAGCGCGGGGGTGGCCCCTCATCGTAGGGACGACACTATCGCCCGTCCGATCAGGGTGTCCGTCGGGTTCGATCCGCCGATCACTACCCGCGCAGGAAACTCACGATTCCCTCAGAGATCCCACGCGCCGCCTTCTGCCGCCATGCACCGCTGGTCAGCAACGCAGCGTCCTTGCTATCGCGCATGTTGCCGCACTCGATGAACACCTTCGGAACCGTTGACAGATTGAGACCGCCGAGATCACTGCGGACGTCGAGTCCGGTGCCGCCGCCGATGTAGTTGGAGGGCGCGCTGCCGGTGTCGCGGACGAAGTTGCCCGCGACGCGCTCGCCGAGATCGCGGGAGGGGGCGACGATCGCGCGGGTGTCGGCGGTGCCGGAGTGGACGGACGCGGGGAGGATGACGTGGAAGCCGCGGTTGCCGGCCGCGGAGCCGTCCGCGTGGATGGAGACGACCGCGTCGGCGTGCGCGTCGTTGCCGATGCGGGCCCGCTCGTCGACGCACGGGCCCCAGGAACGGTCGCCGTCCTGGGTGAACTTCACCGTGGCGCCCTCCTGTTGCAGGAGCGTGCGCAGCCGGCGGGCTACGTCGAGCGTGAACCGGGCTTCCGTGTAACCCGCGTTGGTCGACGTGCCGGTGGTGTCGCACTCCTTCCAGTTCGTGCCGATGTTCACCTTGCGGTTGATGTCGGCCGAGTGCTGGAAGTTGCCGGGGTTGTGGCCCGGGTCGATGACGACGACCTTGCCCCTGAGGGGCCCCGCGGCGGCGGGCAGGTCCGAGGCGGCGGGAGTGGCGGGGCCGGAGAAAGTCGAGCTCGGCGGCTTCCCGTCGTCCGTCCCGGACGCGCCCGGTGTCCGCGCCGCGGCGGAAGCGGACCCGGGTGCCGCGGAGGAGGACCCGGGTGCGCCGGCCGGGGTCGTCGACGTGGCGGACGTACTGCCCCCGCCGCCCGAGTCACCCACCGCCTGCCACACCAGCCACCCCACCAGCGCACCCGGCACCAGCGCGGCGACCGCCACCGTCATCGGCCCGCGCCGGGAGCGACGGGGGCCGGGAGGATCGAAGTCAGGACCTACGTACGACACGTCAGCGACTCTAACCGCGCTCTCAGATCCCCGCTCCCGTTCGCTTCAGGACGCGCAGTGAGTCGGTCACCGAGACCTCGGTGAACGCGCCGGACTCCAGGGCGCGGAGGTAGACGCGGTAGGGGGCCTGGCCGGTGAACTCGTCGGCCGGGTCGGGGAACACGTCGTGGATGAGGAGGAGGCCGCCCTCGGCGACGTGCGGCGCCCAGCCCTCGTAGTCGCCGGAGGCGTGCTCGTCCGTGTGGCCGCCGTCGATGAAGACGAGACCGAGGGGCGTGCGCCAGAAGGCGGCGATCTGCGGCGAACGGCCGACCATCGCGACCACCTGGTCCTCCAGGCCCGCCTTGTGGAGGGTGCGGCGGAAGGTGGGAAGCGTGTCCATCCGGCCGATCTCGGGGTCGACCGTGGCCGGGTCGTGGTACTCCCACCCGGGCTGCTGCTCCTCGCTGCCCCGGTGGTGGTCGACGGTGATCGCCGTCACCCCGGCCGCGCGCGCCGCGTCCGCGAGCAGGATCGTGGAGCGCCCGCAGTACGTGCCGACCTCCAGGAGGGGCAGTCCGAGCCGGCCCGCCTCGACGGCGGCCTCGTACAGCGCGAGCCCCTCACGGAGCGGCATGAACCCCTTCGCGGCCTCGAAGGCGGCCAGGATCTCGGGCTTGGGCGCCGCGGGTTTGGGGTCCTGCATCGGGGTCCTCCGTCGGGTGCGAACGGCAGCGTCGCACGTCTGCCTGTGTGGGTCCGCGTGTACGTGCCTGTGAGCGCCCCATGGTGCACCACACCCCCGCCGCGTCGGCGACGGGGGTGTGGTGCGGACGGGACCGGGCCCCAGGGCCTGTCGTTCGGATCAGGCCTGGGCCGGAACGGTCTCGCTCGGCAGCGCGAGGTCCAGTTCTACGGGGCGGTCGTCCCCGGAGTGGGTCGCCGAGGAGGCGAGCGGGCCGTGGCCCGGTGCCCTGGCGGCGAGGACGTACGCGCCCTCGGCGGGCACGGCGAGCGCGTAGCTGCCGTCCGCCTCGGAGAGCGTGGCGCCCGCCTGGCGGCCCCGCCGGTCGATCAGGGTGACCTTGGCACGGGCGACCGTGCCGCCGTCGGCGTCCAGCACCCGGCCGCGGAAGCCGCGGAGCACTTCTTGGGCGCGCTCCAGGGCCGCGTCCTCCTCGCTGCTCGCGCGCAGCTGCGGCTTGGTCGCCGGGCGTCGGCCCGGCAGCAGCAGGGCGAAGAGCAGACCGATGGCGACCGCGCCGGTGGCGATCAGGAAGGAGACCCGGAAGCCGTGCATGGTGGGGACCTCGACGCCACCGACGTTGTGCGCGGTGTTGGCGAGGACCATGCCGATGACGGCGCTGGAGACCGACGTACCGATCGAGCGCATCAGGGTGTTGAGGCCGTTGGCCGCGCCCGTCTCCGAGGCCGGGACGGAGCCGACGATCAGCGCGGGCAGCGAGGAGTAGGCGAGGCCGATGCCCGCGCCCAGGACCACCGAGATCACGATGGTCTGCCAGGCGGCGCTCATCAGACCGAGGCCGGCGCCGTAGCCGATCGCGATGATCAGCATGCCGAGGATCAGGGTGACCTTGGGGCCGTACTTGGCGGAGATCCGGGCGTAGACCGGCGCGGTGAACATCATCGTCAGACCGAGCGGCGCCACGCACAGACCCGCGACCACCATCGACTGGCCGAGGCCGTAGCCGGTGGCCTTCGGCAGCTGGAGCAGCTGCGGCAGGACGAGCGAGACGACGTAGAAGGAGACGCCGACCATGATCGAGGCGAGGTTGGTGAAGAGCACCGAGCGGCGGGCGGTGGTGCGCAGGTCGACCAGCGGCGCCTTCACGCGCAGTTCCATCACGCCCCACAGGAGCAGGACGACGGCCGACGCGGCGAACAGACCGAGCGTGGTGGTCGAGGTCCAGCCCCAGTCGCTGCCCTTGGTGATCGGCAGCAGGAAGAGGACGAGGCCCGCGGAGAGGCCCGCCGCGCCCAGCCCGTCGAAGGTGCCCTCGGCGCGCATCGGGGACTCCGGTACGGCGACGAGGGTCAGGACGATCGCGACGGCGCCGAGACCGGCGGCGAGGAAGAAGAGGGCGTGCCAGTCGGCGTGCTGCGCGACCAGGGCCGCGACGGGCAGCGCGAGTCCGCCGCCGACGCCGATGGAGGAGCTCATGAGGGCCATCGCCTCGCCGAGCTTCTCGCGGGGCAGCATGTCGCGCATCAGGCCGATGCCGAGCGGGATCGCGCCCATGGCGAAGCCCTGCAGGGCGCGGCCGACGATCATCACCAGCAGTTCGCTGGTGAAACCGGCTATGAGCGAGCCGACGACCATCACGGACAGGCTTGCGAGCAGCATCCGCCGCTTGCCGTAGAGGTCACCGAGCCGGCCCATGATCGGCGTGGCCACGGCTCCCGCGAGCAGCGTCGAGGTCATCACCCAGGTGGCGTTGCTGGGTGCGGTGCCCAGCAGCTCCGGCAGGTCCTTGATGACCGGAACGAGCAGGGTCTGCATCACCGCGACAACGATGCCCGCGAAGGCCAGTACCGGCACGATCGCGCCGCCGGGCCTCCGAGTGGGCTGGTCGGTCGTCGTGTGCGTCATTGCGTGAGGCCTCCAGGCCGAAAGAGAGAGGGAGGAAGGAGGAGAAGGGGGGTGGCGATCCGTGCGGGAACGCGTGCGGGAGTGCGTGCGGGATACGTGCAAGAGGAACCCGGTGCGCCCAGGCAACTATTCCGATGCTTCGGCGTACTAACAAAATCTTGACCCTCCCATGAAGAACTGACTCGGCGTCAGGCCTGGCGAGCAACTGGAACATGTTCTAGTCTGCGCGCCATGAAGGCCTACGTCGCCGGGGTCGGGATGACCAGGTTCGAGAAGCCCGAGACCCGTGATTGGCAGTACTGGGACATGGTGCGGGAGGCGGGGGGTGCCGCGCTGACGGACGCAGGGATCACGTACGCCGAGGTGGAACAGGTTCCTGTCGGCTACTGCTTCCAGCCCTCGACCGCCGGCCAGCGCGCCGCGTACGAACTCGGCCTGACCGGCGTCCCCGTCTACAACGTCAACAACAACTGCGCCACCGGATCGAGTGCGCTGATGCTGGCCCGGCAGTTCGTCGAGGGCGGGGTCGCGGACTGCGTGCTCGCGCTGGGCTTCGAGAAGATGAAGCGCGGGGCGCTGGGGGGCGGTGCGGACGGGGGAGACTTCTCGACGTCCCCGGTGGCTCGCCACTACGGCGTCATGGCCGCCCGGCACGGCTTCGAGATGTCCCCGCCCACCGCGCAGATCTTCGGCGACGCGGCGCGCGAGCACATGGAGAAGTACGGCACCACCGAGGCGCAGCTCGCCGCCGTCGGCGCCAAGAACCACCGCCACTCGGCGAACAATCCGTACGCCCAGTTCCAGGACGTGTACGGGGTCGACGAGATCCTCGCCGCCCGGGTGGTGCACCGGCCGCTGACGAAGCTCCAGTGCTCGCCCACCTCGGACGGGGCCGCCGCCGCGGTCGTCGTGTCCGAACGGTTCGTGGAGCGCCATGGGCTGGCGGACAAGGCCGTCGAGATCGTCGCACAGGCCATGACCACCGACACCGAGGAGTCCTTCGCGTCCGGTTCCTGCGTCGACGTCGTCGGGCAGCCGATGTCGCGGGAGGCCGCGCGCCAGGTGTACGAGCGGTCGGGGCTCGGCATCGACGACGTGGACGTCGTGGAACTGCACGACTGCTTCTCCATCAACGAGCTGCTGACGTACGAGGCCCTGGGGATGTGCGAGGAGGGGGAGTCCGGCAAGCTCGTGGAGTCGGGGGCCACGACGTACGGCGGGCGGTGGGTCGTGAACCCGTCCGGCGGGCTGATCTCCAAGGGGCATCCGCTGGGAGCGACCGGGATCGCCCAAGTGGCCGAGCTGGTCTGGCAGTTGAGGAGCGAGGCGGGGCCTCGGCAGGTGCCGGGCGCACGGGTCGGGCTCGCCCACAACATCGGGCTGGGCGGGGCGGCGGTGGTCACGCTGCTGCGGGCGGCGGGCTGAGTCACCACCCGATCGACGCGGCCGGGCCTAGGTCCTGTCGTCAAATTCCCGTCGTCCGCCCGGAGGGCGGGCCCTGCGGCGTCAGGTGCGTGCTCTCGGCGTGCCGGGCACAGGCCC
>NZ_JBEYFS010000315.1:0-10406 GCF_040634475.1 Streptomyces sp. NPDC007095 | reverse complement strand
GTTCGGTCCGTATCGGGGTAGGCGGCCAGGCGACGCGTCCGAGTTCAGCCACCGACGGGGGTCCGGGGCGCAGCCCCGGCGGGGTGGAAGGGGCAAAGCCCCTGGGATGGGTCGGGTAGGGGCGGCGGGGGCGAGGGCAAGCGCCGGTAAAGTTCGGCGTATGCGTGATCTCGGGGCGGGGTTCGGTTATCTCATACAGGGCCAGCGATGGGTGGCACGGCACGGGAAGCAGTACGGGTTCGGACTGCTGCCGGGCCTGATCACCCTCGTGCTGTACGCGGCAGCGCTCGTCACCCTCGCCCTGTACGGCGAGGATTTCGTCACCTGGTCCACCCCCTTCGCCGACGACTGGTCCAGCCCCTGGCTGGGTCTCTTCCGCGGCTTCCTCACCGCCGTACTCTTCGCCCTCGCCCTCCTCCTCGCCGTCCTCACCTTCACCGCCGTCACCCTCCTCATCGGCCAGCCCTTCTACGAGTCCCTCTCCGAGAAGGTCGACAGGGACGTCTCCCCGGACGGCACGGCCCCGGAGTCGGGCCTCCCGCTCTGGCGCGAGCTGTGGATCTCCGCGCGAGACAGCCTCCGCATCCTCGTGCGGGCCGCCGTCTGGGGCGTCCTCCTCTTCGCGCTCGGCTTCCTCCCGTTCATCGGCCAGACCGTCGTCCCCGTGATCGGCTTCTTCGTCACCGGCTTCTTCCTCACGGAGGAACTGACCGCCGTCGCCCTCCAGCGCCGAGGCGTCGACCTCCGCGACCGCCTCACCCTGCTCCGCTCCCGCAAGACGCTGGTCTGGGGCTTCGGCACTCCGCTGGGCCTCGCCTTCCTGGTCCCGTTCGTCGCCGTCTTCCTGATGCCGGGCGCGGTCGCGGGCGCCACACTGATGGCCCGAGACCTGCTGGACGAGGAAACGGGCGAGCCGGACGACGACCACGACCACCACGGCGGCCACGACAACCACGAAGAACGCGCCGCCGCGTGACCGAGACCCCCGCCGGCCCCGGCATCACCCCCGCGTCCGTCCCGTCCCCCTGACGGCCGACGCGCTCGCGTCCGCAGCCACCGTCACGATCGCCCGCACCTGGGCGATGATGTCCAGCCGGTTCTGAACGAACTCGGGGTCCGTGACCGTCCCCGTCGCCGGGTCCGTGTTGCCCGTGCCGAACTGCAGTACAGGTGTGTGGACATGCCCGCCGGGCAGGCTGTCGTGCAGTCCGAGGCGGTCGCGCAGCAGCGTCGCGCGGTAGGCGATCTCGTTGGAGAGGTAGTCCCCGCCGCCTCCGGCGCGCGCCGTCGAACCCGGAGTCGGGCCGTCGGGGCGCACGACCGGATCGGTGCCGCCCGCCGGGATCTCGGTCACCGAGGTGTGGTCGTACACGGGGAAGCGGCCCGTGGCCGCGGCCACGATCCGCGCGTACGGGAGCGTCGTCGACGTCCATTGCGGCTGCGAGGCCGGGTCGGTGACGGGGATCGTCTCGGTGCGGGAGACGTTCTCGTTGTCCGGGAAGCCGCCCCGCCAGGCCCCGTTGGTCCGTTCCACGTCGAAGCGCCCGACGCGGCCCTGGCTCACCGTGGTGAACAGATCCACGCGCGGGAGCTGGCGGCGCAGTGTCCGCTCCACCGTGCCCCCGGCGAAGTCCTGCCAGCGGACCGGGAACACGGCGGTCTCGATGCGCGCCGGGCCGTCCGCGGTCTGGATCGTCGTGCCGTCCAAGGCGAGGGCGGTGGCCCCGGACGGGTTGGAGATCCGGACGTCGCGGTCCAGCGTGAACGGGTCGAACCCGGTGAGCAGGATCCGCTTCACGCCCTTGGCGCGCGGATAGCGGATGGCGTTCTCGCCGCGCGAGTTCTTCTCCAACTTGGCCAGAAGTTCGGCGCGTTGCGTGTCGGTGAGGGCGAACTCCGGCTCCCACCGGCGCACTTCGCGCGTCATGCCCAGCCGTGTCCAGTACAGCGGCCGGTCGTCGTCCCGGCTCAGGTCACCGCCCGCCGGGCCCCGCCCCTGCGCCCGGTCGACGGCCCGCTGCCACAGCCGCGCCCCCTGCCGTACGACGACACGCTCGGCCTGCCCGAACGAGCCCGCCCGCTCCAGCGCCCGCGCGAACCCGGGCGCCACCGTGTCGAATCCGGAGCGCCGCAGGATCTCCTGGGGAGCGGCCTGGTCGAGGCGCTGTTCCTCGACGGTGGCGGGGGCCGCCGCTGTCGCCGACGCGGTGGGCGCCGCGGCCAGGCCGCCCACCAGGGCCAGTCCGAGTGCGCCTGCTCCGAGTCGAACGCGTATGTAGGTCAAGGGAGTTCGTGCCTTCCGTCGCCGTGGGGTGCTGCCGGACGGCCGCAGTATCGCGTGACGGAGGGGACGTGCGCCATGAGGTGTGGCACCGGCAGCCGAAGCGGCTGGGGCGGCGGGTGGCTCAGGTGGGCAGGTGGGTCGCCGCCTCCCGCAGTGCCCCCAGGAACGCCCGCGCCGCCGGTCCCAACGACCGGCCCCGCGCCGTCGCCGCGTACACCGCCCGCGCCGGCGCCTCCTCGTCGCGCACCGGAAGCAGCGCGATGTCCGGGCGTACGGACTCGGCGGCGAGCGCCGGGATCAGGGTCACTCCGAGCCCGGCGGCGACGTACCCCTGCTTGGCCGTCCACTCGGCCACGACATGCGCGACACGCGGGCGGAAGCCGTGCCGCAGGGCCGCGTCCAAGAGGGTGCCCTCGGGGTGCGGGGAGCCGGATATCCAGTCGGCGTCGGCGAGTTGGGGGAGGCGGACGGAGGACTCGGCGGCGAGCGGATGGCCGGCGGGGACGGCGACGTACAGGGACTCGTCGAGGAGGTGGTGCAGGGTGTACGGGTCCAGCGGGGCGCGGCCCGTCGTGGAGACGATCGCCAGGTCGAGGCCGCCCGCGGAGAGCCGCTCCAGGAGCACGGGCGTCAGGCCCTCCTCGCGGGTGAGCCGCACCCCCGGATGGCGCACGCGGAACGCGGCGATGGCACGGGGCACGAGCGCGGCGTCGGCCGTGGCGAACGCGCCGAAGCGCAGCCGGCCGCCCGCGACCCGCCGCAGCGCGGCCAGTTCGCGGTCCGCGCCGTGCAGCCGCTCGACCACCGCCTCGGCGTGCGGCACGAGGACCCGCCCGGCCTCCGTCAGCCGTACGCCCCGAGGAAGCCGGTCGAAGAGCGGGGCTCCGCCGAGCGCCGACTCCAGCGAGGAGATCTGCCGGGACACCGCGGACTGTGTCCAGCCGAGGGTCCGCGCGGCCACCGTGAACGAACCGTGCCGGGCGACCTCCAGGAAGACCCGCAGCCAGGTGGTGGAGAGGTCGGGTACGGCATGCGGGTTGGGCATGAGAGCCATGCTAGACATTCGCTTGTCGCATCACGTGGGCCCGCCTAGCGTCGAAGGCATGGAAAAGATCGCATTCCTCGGGCTCGGGCACATGGGCGCCGCGATGGCGCGCCGACTCCTCGCCGCGGGATTCCCGCTGACCGTCTGGAACCGCACCGCCGAGAAGGCCGAGCCGCTGGTCGCCGAGGGCGCCACCCTCGCCGCGTCCCCGGCCGAGGCCGTGAGGGACGCGGACGTGGTGATCACCATGCTCGCCAACCCGGCCGCGCTCGACACGGTGGCGGACGCCATCGTGCCGGAGCTGCGCCGGGGCACCACCTGGGTGGAGATGTCGACCGTCGGCCCCGACGTGGTCAAGGAACTGGCCGGCCGGCTCGGGGAGGGTGTGACGTTCGTCGACGCGCCCGTGGCGGGCAGCACGGACAAGGCGGCCGCCGGGCAGCTCGGCATCCTCGCGGGCGGCGAGCTGACGGGCGTCGGGCACGTGCTCGTCCATATGGGCACCGTCACCCGCACCGGCCCGCTGGGCTCCGGCGCCGCGCTCAAGCTCGTCGTCAACACGGCCCTGCTCGGCGGGGTCGCCCTCGTCGCCGAGACCATGGCCCTCGCGGACAAGCTCGGCATCGACGAGAAGGTGGCGCGTACCGCGCTCGCGAAGGGCCCGCTCGGTGGCGCCGTCGGACGCGCCTTCGCCGAGGACGTGCACTTCGCGACCGCGCTCGCCGCCAAGGACGTCGCCCTCGCCACGAAGGTCGCCGAACTCCCCGTACTGGACGCGGTGCTGGAGCACTACAAGCGTGCCGCCGCCGATCCCGCCGTCGCCGGCGCGGACATCGCGAAGGCCGTCGAGCACATCCGTCACTCCGCCTGAGAGGGCCGCCCATGCAGATCACGCTCGACAACCCGCCCTCGGCGCCGGGTCCCGCCAACGGCTACTACTCCCAGGTGGCCCGGGTCGAACTGCCGGACACGGGAGCCCTGTTGTACCTCTCCGGGCAGGTCGCGGACGGCGCCGACCTCACCGAACAGAGCCGCGCGGTCTTCGAGACCATCGACGCCCTGCTGGGGGCGCACGGGGCGGGCCTGGCGGACATCATCAACATCCGTACCTATCTGACGGACATCACCCAACTCCCCGCCTACGGTGCGGTACGCGCCCAGTACCTCACCGGCGCCCCGCCCACCAGCACGACCTTCGAGGTCTCCCGTCTCTTCAAGCCGGAAGCGCTCATCGAGATCGAGGTCGTGGCCGCCGTACCGGCCCCGCGTGACGCACACGGGCCGGAGTGATCCCTTCCGGGTGATACTGCCGCCCATGAAGGCAGTGAACCTGGGCGTCCTCTTCCTCATCGAACTCGGTGCCCTCGCGGCCGTCGGGTACTGGGGTTTCACCCGCGACGCGGCGACGCCGCTGACCTGGCTTCTCGGCCTGGGCGCCCCGGCCGTACTGATCACGCTGTGGGCGCTGTTCGGCTCGCAGAAGGCGTCGTACAAGACGCGCGGCGCGGTCCGCGTCGGTTTCGAACTGCTCTGGTTCGGGGCCGGTGTGGCCGCGCTGGCCTTCGCCGGGGTCTACGGGTGGGCGCTCGCCTTCGCCGCCGTCTGCGCGGTGAGCAAGGCGCTGGCCGTGATCTGGCACCAGTAGCGCAGACAGTGGCGCAGGCGCAGGCGCAGGCGCAGGCGCAAGGGCAGGCGCAAGCGCAGGCGCAGGCGCAAGGGCAGGCGGTGGCGGTGACGGCCGGGTTCAGTCCTCGCCGAGCAGCGCGAGAAAGTCCCGGAACGCTCCCGGCATGTCCACCGACTCCGGGTCCAGGAGCCACTGGAACTGGAGGCCGTCCATCACCGCCACGAGCAGCGGAGCGGTGCGCTCCGGCGTGAGCCCGTTCGGCAGCCGCTCCCCGTACTCGGCGCGCAGCACCGCCGCCATGCTCGCGCGCACCCGCGCGTACCGTTCGGTGAAGTACTCGCGCGCCGGGTGCCCCTCGGTGACGCTCTCGCCGAGCAGCGCCGAGAACGTCTGGATGATCCCGGGCCGCATGGCGTTGTACTCGACCAGTGAGGCGAGCAGGTCGACCCGCCACTGGGTGTCGGGCACGGCGTCCCACTGGTCCCGCTCCTTGAGCACCGCGACGAGCAGCGCGTCCTTCGTCGGGAAGTAGTGCAGCAGCCCCTGCTGGGTCAGCCCCACGCGCTCCGCGACCGACGCCATGCTCGCGCCCCGGTAGCCGCGCTCGGCGATCACCTCCAGAGCCGCCCGGACGATCTCGGCGCGCCGCTCCTCGCTTCTGGCCCTGGTGCTCATGGCGTCACCGTACGGCATGAGTACACCCGTAATGTAACGAAGAAATAACGAAACCTACTGCATTACAGGTATCGGATGCAGGATGGACGCGCAGACCGAATTCACGGGCTCACGGGCTCACGGGCTCACGGATTCGCGATTCACGGACTCAATGAGGAGGCACCGCGATGGCGGGAACGCGCACACCGGCCGACGAGGCCCGCGAGGCGGTCGTCGAGGCGGCCCTCGGCAAGCTCGACCTGGACACGAAGGCGAGGCTGCTCGCCGGGCAGGACATGTGGTCGCTGCCCGCGCTTCCCGAGATCGGGCTCAAGTCCCTCGTCATGTCCGACGGCCCGATCGGCGTACGCGGTGTCCACTGGACCGCCGACGACCCGTCGATCGCGCTCCCCTCGCCGACCGCGCTCGCCGCCACCTGGGACCCGGCCCTCGCCCGCCGGGCCGGCACCCTGCTCGCCCAGGAGGCCCGCCGCAAGCAGGTCCACGTCCTCCTCGCGCCCACCGTCAACCTGCACCGCTCCCCGCTCGGCGGGCGCCACTTCGAGGCGTACAGCGAGGACCCGTACCTGACCGGCGAGATCGGCTCCGGCTATGTCCAGGGCGTCCAGTCGGGCGGCGTCGGCACCACCGTCAAGCACTTCGTCGCCAACGACGCCGAGACCGACCGCTTCACGGTGAACAACCTGCTCTCCGAACGCGCCCTGCGCGAGCTGTACCTGGCCCCCTTCGAGGCCATCGTCGCCAATGCCCACCCCTGGGGCATCATGACCGCCTACAACACGGTCAACGGCACCACGATGACCGAGCACCACCACCTCGTGAACGAGATCCTGCGCGGCGAGTGGGGTTTCGACGGCTTCAACGTCTCCGACTGGACCGCGGCCCGCGCCACGGTCGGCGCCATCGAGGGCGGTCTCGACGTCGCCATGCCCGGCCCCCGGACCGTGTACGGGGAGGCGCTCGCCGCCGCCGTCCGCGCGGGCGAGGTCGAGGAGGCCAAGGTCGACGACGCCGTCCGCAACGTCCTGCGGCTCGCCGCCCGCGTCGGCATGCTGGAGGGCGCCGAGCCGGTCGTCACCGAACCGCCCCAGGCCGTGGACGGCGAGGCCCTGGCCCGCGAGATCGCCCGCCGCTCCTTCGTCCTCGTGCGCAACCAAGGGGCTCTTCCACTCGGGGAAGGGCACGGCGAAGGGCACGGCGAAGGGCACGCCGAAGGGCACAAGGTCGCCCTGATCGGCGCCGCCGCCCGCGACGCCCGCGTCCTCGGCGGCGGCTCCGCCACCGTCTTCCCCGCCCGGGTCGTCCCGCCCCTCGACGGCCTCACCGCCGCCCTCCCCGAGGGCAGCCTCACGTACGCCGTCGGCGCCGACCCGAACGAGGAACTCGCCGTCGCCGACAAGGGGTTCACCCTGCGGGCCGTCTGCCGTGACCGGGCCGGCACGGTCATCGGCACCGGCTCGGCCCCCAACGGCCAGATCCAGTGGACGGGTGACGACCTCCCCGAGGGCGTCACCCACGCCACCCTCCACAGCGTCGAACTGACCGGCACCTTCACCCCGCGCGAGAGCGGCACCCACACCCTCGGCATCAAGGGCATCGGTGCGTTCAAGCTCACCGTCGACGGCACGGTCCACTTCGACGACATCCAGCGCAGCACGAAGGACGACCCCTTCGAGGCGTTCTTCGCCGCCCCCGTCGAGCGCGCCCAGGTGGATCTCGTCGCCGGTGAGACGTACCAGGTGGCGCTGCGGCACGTCATCGTCGTCCCCGAGGGCGCGCCGCTGAAGGTGGTCGGCTTCGCGCTCGCCCACCTGGACCCGCGCCGCGACCCCGACGAACTCATCGCCGAGGCCGTCGAAGCCGCCCGCGCCGCCGACACCGCCGTCGTCGTGGTCGCCACCACCGACCGCGTGGAGTCCGAGGGCTTCGACCGCAAGGACCTGCGGCTGCCGGGCCGCCAGGACGAGTTGGTGCACGCCGTCGCCGCCGCCAATCCGAACACCGTCGTGGTCGTCAACGCCGGCTCCCCGGTCGAGCTGCCGTGGCGCGAGGAGGTGGCGGCCGTACTGCTCAGCTGGTTCCCCGGCCAGGAGGGCGGTGCCGCCCTCGCCGACGTCCTCACGGGCGCCCACGAGCCCGGTGGCCGGCTGCCCACCACCTGGGGCTCCCTGACGGCCGCCCCGGTCACCCAGGTGGTCCCGGCCGACGGTGAACTCCCGTACACCGAGGGCGTGTTCATCGGCTACCGCGCCTGGGAGAAGGAGGGCAGGACCCCCTCGTACGCCTTCGGGCACGGCCTCGGCTACACCGACTGGACGTACGAGTCGATCGAGCTCGACGGCGGCGACGGGGGTGCCGGTACGACGGCCACGGTCCGTGTCCGCAACTCCGGTGCGCGTCCCGGGCGCGAGGTCGTCCAGGTCTATCTGGCGCCCGTCGAGGCCGACGCCGAGCGTCCGGCCCGATGGCTCGCCGCCTTCGCGGGCGTCGAGGCGGGCCCCGGCGAGAGCGTCGACATCGTCCTCGTACTTCCGCGCCGGGCCTTCGAGGTCTGGGACGAGAACACCGGAGCCTGGGTGTTTGTGAAGGGTTCGTACGAGGTTGCGGCGGGTCGCTCGATCAGTGACCGTCGGGTCGCGGCGACGATTAACGTCTGACGCGGGACGAGTCCACCCAGAGCAGCCCCGGTCCGGAACCTGACATCCGGACCGGGGCTCGTCGGTTCTCGGCCACCTGTGGCAGACTCGCGGGCCGGAACACGCCGGTTCGGGGGAGAACAACGCATGTACCCAGGTCAGCAGCCAGGCCCGTACCCACCACAGGGGCCGTATCAGGGGCAGCAGCCCTACTACCCGCCTCAGCAGGGCCCGTACCCGCCTCAGCAGGGCTACCCGCAGCAGCCGCAGCAGCCGTACCAGCCCTATCCACCCGCCCCTCCCCAGTACCAGCAGCAGCCCCAGGTCCCCCAACAGCACCTGGGCGAGGGCGAGATGCGGCTGGACCCCGGCCTCACCCCCGACCAGCGACAGCTGGTGGTGCGCATCCAGCAGCAGGCGAAGACGTACGCGTACGGCTTCGTCCTCGGCATCCCACTGACCTTCGGCGGCGCCCACTACGGCATCACGCGGACACCGATCGGCTTCGCGGCCACGGCCGTCGGACTGGTCGCCGTGGCCGTCGGCCTCTTCGCCATGACACGGATGCGGGCCCTCAAGCAGCAGCTGCGCCTGATCACCCCGGACGCCTGGCGCTCCCCGGCCGCGCATCTGCCGGGTGCCCGTAAGGCCGCCACCCTCGCCGCGTACCTCAACGGCGTACTCGTCCTGCTGTCCTTCGGCGCCGCCGGCTATCTGCTCTACAAGGGCGCCGGATGGGGCGCGTACGGAAACTCGTTCGGCTTCGGCGCCCTGGTGCTCGGCGCGTTCATCCCGTTCGGCATGGGCATCGCCGCCGCCACGACGATCCCGCAGCTGCTGCGGGTGATCCCGGCCGGTGCAAAGGTCGGCCGGAGCCTGTACTCGATCATCATGGCGCTGGCCACCACCGTGCTCGTCGAGGGGATCAAGGGCAAGGCCCCGCTCCCCGCGCTGACCGGCGCCGTGGTGGTCGCGGTCTGCCTCGGCGCGATGACCCTGCTGGGCAGGGCCACCAAGCGGATGCGCGGCGAGAGCGTCTGACGGTCGGTCGCCGGCTACTGGCCGCGGACGCCGAACCCGTACACGGTCCGCGACCGGTACAGCCCGCCCGGCCGCAGTTCCGTGCTCGGGAACTGCGGCCGGTTGGGGGAGTCGGGGAAGTGCTGGGTCTCCAGCGCGACGCCGTCGCCGGGGGCGAAGGGGTCGCTCAGGTGCTCCGCGGTGTACAGCTGGAGCCCGGGCTCGGTGGTCGCGACGGTCAGCGTCCGTCCGGAGGACGGGTCGTGCAGCTCGGCGACCTCGACGGCGGTCTCCGTCAGCCCCTTGTCGAGCACGAAGTTGTGGTCGTAGCCGGCGCCGACCTTCCGCGCCGCGCGGAAGTCGAACCGCGTCCCGTCGACGGCGTCCAGCGCCCCGGTGGGGATCAGATCCGCGTCCACCGGCGTCAACCGCGAGGCGTCCAGCCGGAGTTCGTGGCCGCCCGCGTTGCCCGTACCGGCCAGGTTCCAGTACGTGTGGTTGGTCAGGTTCACCACGGTCGGCGCGTCCGTGACCGCCTCGTACGCGATCCCCAGCGCACCCGCCTCGTCCAGTGTGTACGTCACCGAGACCTCCAGACGGCCCGGGAAGCCCTCCTCGCCGTGCGGGGAGACCCGGGTGAGGCGCAGCCCGTGATCGACCGGCTCCGCGTCCCACACCCGCTTGTCGAAGCCGCGCTCCCCGCCGTGCAGGGAGTTGGGCGGGTTGTTCTGCGCCAGGTGACAGGTGAGGCCGTCGAGGAGGAAGCGGCCGCCGGCGATCCGGTTCGCGTACCGCCCGACCAGCGCCCCGAAGTACGGCCCCGTGTGCGTCAGATAGCCGTCGAGGTCGGAGAACCCCAGCACCACGTCCGCGCGCACCCCGTCCCGGTCCGGGACCTCGACCGACTGGACGATCCCGCCGTACGTCAGGATCCGCACCCGCACCCCGGCGCGCTCCAGCGTCCAGCGGTGGACCGTGGTGCCGTCGGGAAGAGTGCCGAAGAATTCGCTGTGCATGATCGAAAGCCTAGGTCCTGTCGTCAAATTCCCGTCGTCCGCCCGGAGGGCGGGCCCTGCGGCGTCAGGTGCGTGCTCTCGGCGTGCCGGGCACAGGCCCTCG
>NZ_JBEYFS010000314.1:0-10491 GCF_040634475.1 Streptomyces sp. NPDC007095 | reverse complement strand
GGGCGGCTGCCGGCTCAGGTCGCGGGCCGGCGCCGGGACCGACCCCGGGTCCGGGTTCGGGACCGGGTCCGGGACCGGTGTCGCCTCCGAGTCCGGATCCGGTATCGCTTCCGGATCCAGCGGGCGACTGCGACCTGGGCACGACCGGTTCCGGGGTGGACGCCTCCAGCCGGATGTGCGCAAACCCCGGCGTGGCCGCGGCGGGCTGCGGGTCGGTCCGCGCCGGTGACGTGGGAGCGGGCGCGTCCGGCTGCAGGGGAAGGTCCAGCACCGTCGGCGTGGGATCCGCCGCCGACGGCGACGGGGATGCGACCGGCTCGGGCGGCGAGGACTCCTCCGAGACCGGCCAGATGGGCACTGGCGGCTGCGGTCGGGAGGGATCGGCCGGCTCCGACGGCGGCGGGGGGGCCGTCGGAGCCGGCGGAACGGGGGCGGGCGGCGCGGGAGACGGTGGCACCTGCGGGACAGCGTCCCGAGCCGTGGGGACCGACGGAGGTACGGGAGGACCGGGAGCAGGCGGCGCGGGCGGCCGCGGCGTCTGCGGGGCGGCGTCCCGGGCCGCCACGGTGGGGGCCGCGGGGACGTCGGGGCCGGACACGGGGCGAGCCGTCGGCGGCGCGGCCGATTGCCACCCCGGCCCACCGGAATCCGGTTGCGAGGTCAACGGCCCGGCCACCGGCGGAGCGGACGACTCCCACCGCGGCACGGGCTCCGGCCCGTGGGCGGGGCCGGCAGGCGGGGCCTGCCGCGACTCGTCCGTCCACCTGTCCCGGTCTCCCGAGGACGGTGGCAGGGCGCCTTGCCCTGTCGCCGGATCGGCGAGGACGCGGCCGCTGGCCTGCCCGGCCGCGGCGAGCGACGCTCCCTGGCTCCCCGTCAGCGCCGGGCCGGCCATGGGCAGCGGATAGCCGTCGGGGAAGCGGCCCGCCTCGCTGGCGGGCACGATGCGGCTGCGCTCGCCGAACGACGGGTCGAGGCCGCGCAGCAACTCGTAAGCGGTGAACCGCATGCGGTCGGCTGCCATCGGGTCGCTGTCCTCGTACAGGACGACCGGGTACGCCGGGTCGGCCGGAGCGGAGCGTACGGCGTGGCCGTCGCGGGGCTCGGTCGGCGGCCGTACCCACAGGCCGCTCTGCACGATCTCCAGGACCACATCGGCCGCGTACTGGTAGACGCCGGGCGCGACGGCGGAAATGGCGCCCACCGGAACCCGGGTGTTCAGCGGGACCGGCGGCATGGCCGAGCCACCGGAGTACGAACGCGGCGTGAAGCCGAACTCGTCGGCGTACGGCCGCCAGCCGAGGGCCCCGTTGCGCTGGAGGGTGCGCATCTCGGCAGGGTGGCCGTCCGCACCGGGTGCCGGGATGCCGGCGTAGACGGCGATCCGCTGTCCGAGCAGGTCGGCGAGGGCCTGTCCGAGCGGTGCCCCGTCGGGGATCGCGACCGGGCCGAAGGGGATGAATCGCACCAGGGGCCGGGCGCTGGTGGGCAGGGTGTTCCAGAAGGCGGAGATCTCCTCCAGCGGCAGGGCGGACGTCCCCGGGCTGCCGATCGCCACCGCAATCAGATCGGGATTGCCGACGAGGAGGTCGACCAGTTGCTGCCGGTGGGTGGCCGCGCCGACGGCAGCGTTCTCCCACGTGCCCCGGATCCACACGCCGCCGGGCAGCGGCTCGACCATGCCGCCCGCTCCGGTGGGCCATACCCGGTCGGGTACCGAGAACTCCCACTGCGGCTTGGGGAAGCGCCGCGAGTCGGGGTGCGACGAGGAGTTGGGCCGGTAGCGCAGCCAGCCCAGGCCGTTTTCGGCGGGGATGAACAACGCGCCGCCGGCCGCGGGCAGCACGGCTCCGTCGGGCGCGAGCACCAGGCGCCCCAGCCGGTCGGCGAGCCACTGCGCGGTGCGCTTGACGTCCTCCCGGGTGCCGCGCCCAAGGACGAGGCGGAAACTGTCGCCCCGGCGGTCCAGGGCCCGCGCGAGGGTCTCCCACACGGTCTCCGCCGGGCTGGCGGGCAGGTCGAGGACGACCAGGGTGTGCTGGGGGTCGGCGGCCAGTTGCGCCGCGAAGGTCAGGGCACGGCTGTCGACGAAGCCGCGCGGGTGGAACAGCAGGGCGTTGCCGACGTCCCTGGACTCCAGTGGTGGTCCGCCGGTGCGCACGGCCGCGCTCGCCAGTGCGGCGGACAGGCGGTGCCCGAACTCGGTTCGGGGGACGGGGCGGTCCCCGGACTGGCGTGCCATCTCAGTTCGCTCCGCGGATGGCGCCGACAGCCTTGGCCGTGCTCAGGAGCGGGCCGGTGGGGATCCGGTCGAGGACGGCGGACGGCAGGACCCGCGGATTGACGCCGCTGTAGCCGAGCGCGCCCGCGGCCTTGCCGACGAGCTGGTACTTCACACCCTGATCGGTGATCAGGTAGGGGTCGGGGGTGTTGTAGGCGCCCTTCTTCTTCGGCGGGGCGGCCAGGACCGCGTGCCCCGGCGAGACGAGGGTCCGGTAGCCCGCGGCCGCCGCGCGGCCGGATTCCCGCACCACCACCGTGGTGTCCGGATCGGAGCCGTCGCCGGACCGCAGGAGGCACAGCGCCGAGCCGCCGTCGGTGGTGGCGTCGGTGGCGAGGAGCAGGTCGGGAAGGCGGTGCATGAGGGAGTTGTCGGACGACTCCTTGGCGGCGGCGATGTCGTTGGCGCTCACCTTCCGGGGCTGCTTCCCGCCCGGTGCGGCGGCGAGCAGAGCGGACTCGGTGGCGGTGACGGGGGCAAGGCCGTCCTGCCTGAGGACGTAGTAGTGGCTGACGCCGCTGACATCCATGCGGTAGAGCCGGCCGACCAGCGCGTCGGCGCCCCCCACCGTGCCGGCGCCGGTGCCGGCGCCGGGGATGGCGGCCGGAGCGATGGCCCTGCCGGTGGGCAGGGCGGCGAGCCAGGCGGTGTCGGCCTTGACGGGCTGCACGTTGTCCAGACCGAGCGCGATCCGCGAGGACCGGTCGATGGCGAACTTGTGGTCGTCCCACAGCACGTACTGGGTGTCGCCCGGGCCCGAGACCAGGATCCGGCGGTTCTTCGCCACGCGCCGGGCTGAGCCCGGGGCGAAGTCGAGGACCCGCCCGGCCGAATCGGGGTGCAGGCAGTCCGCCCACGCGCCGGTCAGCAGCGACGACGACGGGGCGACGTCCTCGGGGGCGCCGGGGATGCCGAAGGGCGTGCCGCGGCGCACGTCCGCCAGCTTGTCACGGGAGACGTTCTGCACCGAGGGGCTGCCGCTGCTGCCGAGCGCCAGGAGTGTGGAGGAGTAGTTCGTGGTGGGGTGCAGTGTGCCGTCCACGTAGAGGTAGCGGGTACCGGTTTCCTTCTCCACGACGAGCGCGCCGGGTTTCTTCCAGGCGTTGGGGTTCTCCACGGGTTTGATCAGCCCGTAGACGAGGGCGGCGATGACCAGCAGGAGAGCGATCACAATGCCGAACATGGAGCCCAGGGCGGCCCGGCGCATGGGGGGCTCGCCGCCTCCGGGGTCGCCGGAGACGAGCGCGGAGGCCAGGCGGCCGGTGGCGAACTGGTAGGCGTGCAGATGATCGCGTCGGTTTTGCACAGCTGCCGTCTCCTCAGCTGACCAGAGCGCGAAAGTAGGAGAAGACGTGCAGCAGTTGCAGCAGCAGCGGCAGCAGCGCCAGCGCGGTCAGCAACTCCAGGATGTCCGCGGTGTGACCCCACACCGGCAACAGCCGTGTCCGCGGCAGCCGCCACGCGCCGACCAGCAGCAGCACGGCCCCGACCAGCAGGCCGAACAGCAGCGTGAACCGGGTGCCGGACGAGGCAGGCCCCGCAAACGACAGCGCCACGGCGAGCAGGCCGAGGGTGCCGCCGAGGGTCGTCGGGACGCGCTGCCAGGTCGCGTTCAGGTTCTTGGAATGCAGCAGTAGCGCGCCGGCCAGGACCAGGCTGAGCACCCATGCGATCCAGCCGTCGGCCCTGGCCAGCAGGATGAACGAGGCCGAGCAGAACAGCCCGGTGACGACGGAGATGACCGTGAGGACGGCGTCGGCGGTGGCGGCGCGCCGGCTCACGAGGGACGCCGGCTGGGGATCGATGTCCTCCTGGAGTTCATCGGCGTTGCGCGGCAGTTGGGGGATACGCAGACGGGCCAGCCGGAGGGAGATCCTGGGCGCCATGTGGCCGATGAGGAAGAACACGACGGCCGTCGTGGTGGTGCCGCGGAGGGCGTCCCAGCCGAACGCGTCGATCAGCAGGCCGGTGATCGCGGTGAGGGCTCCGGTGAGCAGCGCCGTCCCGGCCACCGCCAGCGGAAGCCGCTGGGAGATCAACAGGAGGACGGACATGAGGAAGGTGGCGGCACCGCAGAGCACGACGTCGATCTGTACGGGCGACAGCAGAGCCGCGGTGCCGTGCACGGCGGTCAATCCGGCCAGGGCGGCGAACGCGCAGGCCCCGGCGCCGGTGACGAGCAGGCTGCCGCGGTCCGCGGGCATTCGGCTGTCCATTGCGCAGGCATTGCCCAGGACGGCGGCGCCGATGGCGTACAGGATGGCTCCGTACGGGGCGCTCGCCGTGACGGCGACGCCCGTGGCGAAACCTGCCAGTACGAAGCAGGCGAGGACCAAGAAGAGTCTGCGGGTCAGTTCCGGACGCCACCGGTCGGAGTGGGAGCCGATCGCGTGGGAGACGCCGTCGGCGATGTCGTCGAACTCCAGCTGCGAGAGCGGGTCGTCGGCGGGGCGCAGATAGAGGACATCGCCATGGTGCAGGCCGGCGCTCTGCGGGGTGGCGTCGAGATCCAGGGGCGTCTCGCCGAGGCGCTGCAGTCCCCAGCTGCCGACCGCGTGGTCGGGATCGGTGGGGACGTTACGGAGCAGGACCGGCATCAGGGCGGAGATGGGTGTGGTCACGGGTACGGCGAGATCGGCGCGGCCGGCCGGCCCGGCGATGGTCAGCCGGCACACTTCCGTGCTGACCGCCCGGGGGGTGCGGGAGGTGGGAACTGCGGTGGTCATAGTGCTCCTGGAAGACGGGGGTCGACGGCGCCGTGGGGTCCGGTGTGGCCGTCAGGTGCCGACGTGGCCGACCTGCATCAGCCGCACTCCACGCCGGGTGACGAGTTGCGCACGGCCGGGGGGCAGGGTCCGCGGCCGGGCCTCGCCGATGAACTTGCCCTCCTCCTTGGGGTAGGAGTGCAGCAGGGCCGGGCTGCCCAGTTCCCACATGCGGCGCAGCACCGGATCCATCATGGCGCGCGAGGCGCCGGAGGTGGAGCGGGACATCACGATGTGCAGACCGATGTTCACGGAGTGGGCCAGCAGCGGCGCCAGGGAGTTGAGGGGGGACCCGGTGCCCGGTCCGCTGCCGTAGAGGTCGTAGTCGTCGATCACGACGAACAGCCGGGGCCCGCTCCACCAGTCGCGCCGCGAAAGGCGTTCGGGGGCGATCTCGGGGCCGGGGACGCGTTTGCTGACCGAGACCGCCGCGCTGCCGGCGAGCTGGGTGAGGCTGTCGCCGTCCACGGCGAAGCCCACGCGGTATTCCTCGGGGACGTCGTTCAGCAGGTCACGGCGGGTGTCGGCGAGGATGATGCGGGCTTCGTCCGGTGCGTAGCGGCGGGTGATGGCGTTGATGGCCAGGCGCAGCACGTTGGTCTTGCCGGTCTCTTCGTCGCCGAACACCATCAGGTGCGGAGCGGTGTTGAAGTCGTGCCACACGGGGGCGAGCCGCTGCTCGTCCCAGCCGATGCAGAACCGCAGATCGCCCTCGGGGGCGGGAAGTTTGTCGAGGGGCAGCTTGGCGGGCAGCAGGCGCACGCCGGGAGCCGAGCGCCCGGTCCAGAAGGTGTCGATCTCGGCGACGGCGGACCTGGTGGCCGCGGTGAGGCTGTCGGGGTGCGAGGAGCTGTCCAGCCGTGGCAGCGCGCACAGGAAGTGGTGCTTGGACTTGGTGAGTCCGCGGCCGGGCTGGTGGGGGATGGTAGCGGCGAGCTTCGAACCGAAGTCGGACTCCACGGTGTCGCCGAGCCGCAGTTCGAACTTGGTGCCGAACAGGTCGCGGGCCCGGGGCCTGATCTCGGACCAGCGCACCGCCGAGGCGATGATGTGCAGTCCGAACGACAGGCCGCGGGCGGCGAGGTCCGTGATGCGCGGTTCGAGGTCCTCGAAGTCCTGCTTGAGGGTGGACCAGTTGTCGATGACGAGGAACACGTCACCGTACGGGTCGTCGATCTCGCCGCTGTCGCGCAGCTGCCGGTAGGCCGTCATCGACTCCAGGCCCCGGTCGGTGAAGCGCTGTTCCCGGACCTCGAGCAACTGGGTGAGTTCCTCGACGGTCCGCGTCACGCGGTCGCGTTCCAGACGGGTGGCGATAGAACCGACGTGCGGCAGCCCGGATACGGACACCAGACCGCCGCCGCCGAAGTCGAGGCAGTAGAACTGCACTTCCCGGGGGGTGTGGGTGAGCGCCAGGGAGAGAATCAAGGTGCGCAGCATGGTGGACTTGCCGGTCTGCGGGGCGCCGGCGAGCGCCACATGTCCGTCGGCGCCGGACAGGTCGGCGACCAGCAGTTCCCGCAGCTGTTCGAAGGGCCGGTCCACCATGCCGAGCGGCACCCGCAGCGCTCCGAGCGATGGGTACTCGCTCGCGCTCATGCCGCGCTGCGGGTCCGGGACGATGCCGGGCAGCAGCTGGTCGAGGCTCGGCGAGTTGTCCAACGGCGGCAGCCACACCTGACGGGCCGGGGGGCCGGCCCCTTCCAGCTGGGCCACCAGGACTTCCAGCAGGCTTTCCTCCTCGGCCGAGGAAGGCTCGGGCAGCAGGTTGGCGTGCTCCCCGTGGGATTCCTCGGCCGCCTCCAGTTCGTTCCTGGACTCCAGCGCACGCTGCTCCATGCCGAAGGCGACGACGTTCTCGTCGCCCTGCATCAGCTCGGCGGGCCTGGTCGCGGTGGGCACGACCGGGCAGGCGCCTGAGACGTAGGCGGCCTTGAAGCGGACCAGATTGGTGGTGTCGGGCTTCAGATAGCCGTTGCCCGGGGCGGACGGCAGCTCGTAGGCGCTGGACACGCCGATGACACTGCGGGACTCCATCGAGGAGAACGTCCGCAGGGCGAGCCGGTACGACAGGTGGCCTTCGACACGGTGGATGCGGCCTTCGTCCAGGCGCTGGGAGGCGAGCAGCAGGTGCACCCCCAGCGATCGGCCGAGGCGGCCGATGCTGACGAACAGCTCCACGAACTCGGGTTTGTTGGCGAGCAGTTCGGAGAACTCGTCGACGACGATCAGCAGCGACGGCAGCGGGGTCAGCGGAGCGCCGCCGAGCCTGGCCTTCTCGTAGTCGTAGAGGGACGAGTGGCCGGCCTCCCGCAGGAGCTCCTGACGGCGGATCATCTCGCCGTTCAGGGAGTCCCGCATGCGGTCGACCAGGTGCAGTTCGTCCGCGAGGTTGGTGATCACCGCGGAGGTGTGCGGGAGGCGGTCCATGTTCAGGAAGGTGGCCCCGCCCTTGAAGTCCACCAGCACGAAGTTCAGCACGTCCGAGGAGTGTGTCGCCGCCAGCCCCACGACCAGCGTTCGCACCAGTTCGCTCTTACCGGAGCCCGTCGCGCCGATCAGGAGTCCGTGCGGGCCCATGCCGGCCTGTGCGGACTCCTTCAGGTCCAGTTCCAGCACCTGGTTGTCCTCGGTGATGCCGATGGGCACCTTCAGGCGGGCACTCTGGCTGGTGCGGGTCCGCCACAGTGCGGCGACGTCGAAGGAGCGCGGGTTGCGGATGCCGAGCAGGGAGCTGAGGTCGAAGTCGCTCTCCAGCGGCTGCTCGACGAAGTCGACACCCCCGCCGGTGCGCATAGGGGCAAGGATCCGCGCCAGGTCCTCGGCGGCCGAGGACGTCAGTGTGTCGGCCTTGGCGGTGACGGTGGTGTCCCCCGCCGCGTATTCCACCTCACCGTCCCGCGCGGTCAGCCGCAGTACCTCCGGGCCGCCCGTCATTGCACCGGTGGCATCCAGCAGCACCACGTTGCGCAGGCCGGCACCGAGCAGCCGGGAGGTTTCCGGGATGCGCACCCGGTAGGCCAGCACCACGACGAACGGTTCCGCGCCACTCGGCGAGGCGTCGGGCTCGTGGTCGGCGCGTTCGGTCACGTCGGTGCCGAGCAGGTCCAGCAGCGCGTCGTGGTCGTCCGCCACCAGCCGCAGCGGCCCGGCGGCATCCTCCTCGAACGGATGGGCGTTGTGCGGCAGCCACTTCAGCCAGTCCCACTCGGTGCGGCCGACGGCGTCGGTGAGCAGGGCGATACGCAGCTCGTCCGGCGAATGCGCCACCGCCAGCTGAGCGATCATGGCGCGCAGCAGGCCCAGCGCCGCGGAACCGTCGCCGGCGAACTCCACACTGGTGAACCTGCGCAGCGGCATCGGCATCGGCAGGTGTGCGACCCTCTGGTAGGCCGTGGTGAAACGCCTCAGCGAGACGGCCGACAGCGGATCGAGGTCCTCCACCGGCTTCGTCTCCGGCGGTACGAAGACCAGGTTGGCGCGGCGCTCGCCCAGTCCGATGCGCACCGCCGCGAAGTCGTCGTGGCTCGGCCTGCGCTCCCACAGCCGCGGCCCGGCCGCCATCGCCCACAGGTCCTCGGGGCGCGGGTTGTTCCAGTACGCGGCCGCCCGCTGCTCGGCCGCCGCCCGCCGGGCCTGTCGGCGCAATTGCGTCAGATAGCGCAAGTAGTCCCGGCGTTCGGAACGCATCTTGCGTTTCCGCTCGGCGCCTCGCCTGCCGAGCTGGCCGAGTCCCATGCTCATCATGGCGACGCCCATCATCCCCGACATCATGTACGTGGTCGGGGTGCGGGAACCGACGGTGAACATCATGACCATGGCCCCGACACCGAGCGCCATGGGCAGGAACACCAGCACGGAGGAAAAGTCCGCCTGGGGGGGCTCGCCAAGGACCGGAGGCTCGGCCAGTTCGATCTGGCCCTCGTGAGCTTCGGGGCCGGACTCACGAGGCGAGCGCTTCACGACCACAGTGCTCATCGGACTGTCTCCTGCGTGCTTTGTTGTTTCAACCCGCTACCACCGCACCGGTGCGACGCACCGTCCGCCCAAGTGCCGCGTGGCCGCAGCAAGGCTGCCTCCCCACCCTAGGAACGGGTGCGCGCCGCGATACCTCCCGCAGGGCAACGTTGTCCGTGGGGACAGCGGATACTGCCTGTCAGTCCACCGGCCGGGGCCGACACACCCCGGCGGGCCGGGCCGCCGGCGGGCCCCCGTCGTCCCTGTGCTGCCCGGCATCCGGCACCAGACCGCTTCGGGCCAGGCTGCCGTCCAGCCAGGCCGCGGCCAGCTCCGTGCGGGAGCGGCAGCCGGTGCGCCGGAAGAGCCGGGTCAGCCGCTGCTCCACGGTCTTCTCGCTGCACGCCAGCCCGGCGGCGATCTGCCGGTTGGTGGATCCGGTGCTCACCATGTCGATCAGCCGCACGTCCTGCTCGGTCAGCCCTTCCCGGGCGGCACGGTGCCTGGGAAGCGAAACGTTCCGCTGTCGCGCCGCCCTGCGGAGCATGATGCCGATGAGCCGCCCGACACCCAGCGAATGCAGGATCCGCGTCGCCTCGGCCAGCCACGGCTGCGGGTCCTCGCCGGCCTCCGCCAGGACCTGGCAGCAGTGCCACGTGTAATACACGTCGCCTCGCTCCTGCACCAACCGGTACGCGGCCAGCGCGCTGTCGGCGTCGCGGTTCGCCATGCCACGTCCGAGGAGCACCGACTCGTACGTCATGGGCGAGGCCATCTCCTCGTGCAGCGCCTCCAGTTCCGCCAGTGCCTGTCGCCTCACCTCCGGGCTGTCCTCCACCACGCCGATCCACAAGACCCGCAGCGGCAGCCACTCGACGCCTGCGAGCTGTCCGCTCTCGCGCGCCCCCCGCAGGTCGCGCCATGCCCCTGCCACCGCCTCTTCCCAGGGTTCCGAGAAGTACCGGATGAGCAGTCGCACCCGGGCCACCAGCGAATGGGTGACGGAGTCGGGGATCAGATCCAGCCACTCGCGGGCATGACCGACCTCCCCGCGCTGCAACTGGATCTCGGCCGCCAGCGCTCGCGCCAAATGTCCGACGCCCCCCGCGCCGTCGGCCCGGCCTCGCGCTTCGATCCGGCGGGCGGTCGACAGGGCACGGTCCCAGTCTCCCGTCAGGTAGTCGCGCACCATGGTGTGATAGCGCAGGGCGGTGCTGTCTCCCGCCCCGACGTACCGCTCGCCGAGCACGGCCTCGAAAGCCCCCGCCAGGTCCCCGTACGCGGCGGCGTTCCGCAGCCGGTCCGAGGTCTTCTCGCCGAGGGCGCGCGGCAGACCCCGCCGGGCACGCTCGAACTCGGCGCTGCTGCCCACGGCGGCGGCCAGCAGCCGCACCTCCGCCGGCGAGGGTCGATCCCGGCTGCGACAGCTCTACCAATGCCTCCAGACCAGCGAACTGTTCGACGAACACATCGCATTCCCTTCCCAAC
>NZ_JBEYFS010000313.1:0-10761 GCF_040634475.1 Streptomyces sp. NPDC007095 | reverse complement strand
GTCGTCGGCCACGCCATGACCGACCACCACCGCGCCGAACTCCTCATGGACACCCTCGACATGGCCCACGCCCGGACCGCTCTGGAGACCGGCTGTGTCATACACAGTGATCACGGCAGCGAGTACACCTCAACCCAATCCCGGGACCGGATAAGAGAACTGGGTCTCCGGCAGAGTTGCGGACGCACCGAACCATGTTTCGACAATGCCGCCGCCGAAAGCTTCTGGGCCCTACTCAAGGAGGAAATCGGCACCCGCATCCGGCCCTACCGAGCCACCGCCCGCGCCGAGGCCTTTGCCTCCACCGAGACCCTCCACAACCGCCGCCGCCTGCGCAAACACAAGGTCTTCGGCTACCTCACCCCAGCCGAGACCAGACAACGCCATCAACACGCCCTCGCGGCATAACCATCGAGTGCCCGAGACCACGGGGAAACTTCACAGAGACGGACCGGCCCTCCGTATACATGGGTGCTGGGAGTGTCCTGCATGCCCAACGCCACCGACGCATCGGGGCGACCTCGAAGGACTCGTCCTGGGACGACAGCACTCGAATGCCCGCACGGACAACAAGCTGGTTCAGTTGCCGGTGACCGGGTATCGACTTGTAATCGCGACGCGGTTGAAGGCGTTCATCAACGTTGACAGCCAGGCCACCGCCGAGACCTGATCTGCGGAGAGCACGGCTGCTGCCGCGTTGTAGTCGTCGTCGCTCACGTGCCCCTCGGACACGTGCGCGATGGCCTCTGTAAGGCGTAGGGCCGCGCGGTCGGTCTCGGAGAAGTAATCGGTTTCTTCCCACGCGGGCAGCACTGCGATCCGGTCCGGGTTCTCGCCCTTCTTGAGCGCGTCGCGGGTGTGCGTTTTGAGACAGAACGCGCAGCCGTTGATCTGGGACGTGCGGATCTTCAAAAGCTCGACCAGAAGCGGGTCAAGACCTGCCGCGGTGGTGGTGTCTTCCACTGCCGAGGACAGGTCGATAAGAGCCTTGTAATTGGCAGGGTGCTGCTTTCCGATGTTAACGCGCTGCTTCTCAGTCTCTGAATCAGTCATGGGTTCCTCCTCTTCGCGTGGCCGGACGCACCCCGCAGGGGCATCCTCAGCCTCGCCTAATCTGTGCCATTGTTACAAGCGGCGGCGATACGCAACAAACCTTCTCGCCGCGCTTTTGTTCCCGTCTGGCGCCGATCAGGTGCCCGGTCCCATCGGGTGCGTGGGGCAGCTTTCGGCTGGCCTCCGGAATCCGGTCAAAGTGGAACTCCTCCATAAGACCAGCAGTCCTGGTAGTCGGCGAGCTTGAGGATGGCATCGGCGTCGTCGACCGGGGCCATATCCCTTCGGCTTTGATCCGACACTTGTCGCTCAGCCGTTCACCCGGGCACTTCCCAGGCGAGGTGGGAAAAACAAGAAGCGGATTCGCGACGCCGCGACGCATTAGGCGCATGGGCGACATGAGACCGCGCGCCGAACTTACGAGCATGAACTCCTACTGCCCGGTTCGAGCCCCCGGGAGGACCTCCAGGCTCGGCAAACAGCTCACTGGGCTTCGACGGGGCGGCCTTCTTCAGCCGCCCGGCCAGTCTGGACCGGCAGGCGAGTGCTGCGCTCACGGATGTGGGGCGCCGGCGTGCGTTCGATCTGCAGGCTGACCAGTTCCGGGCGGCTGTAGTGGCCGCGCGCATCCATCAGGCGCTTGCGCAGGTCGATCTGCGCGAAGTCCAGATCGGCGATCACTTCACCTTCGCCGGATATGAGCGGCTCGCCGATGATCCGGCCCTCGGGGTCGATAATGGCGGTGAAGAAGCCACCGGAGATCGCACCAACGGGGCCGCCGGTGTCCTTGGCGATCTGCGCCTGCTGGTCGGCCTCGAGCCAGGCGGTGGCGTTGACCACGAAGCAGGCCGATTCCAGCGCATGCTGGCGGATGTTGACCTCGATCTGGTCGGCGAACTGCTGGCCGCCGAAGGAGCCGGGGTACATCGCGGCGTGGATCTGCTCGCCGTCGGCGATCAGGGCATAGCGAGCTAGCGGCAGGTAGTGCTCCCAGCATGCGAGCTGGCCGATGCGGCCGACGGCGCTATCTACCGCGCGCAGGCCCGAACCGTCGCCCTGGCCCCAGATCATCCGCTCGTGATAGGTCGGCGTGATCTTGCGGCGGCGCTGGATCAGTGTGCCGTCCGCGTCGAACAGCAGTTGCGTGTTGTAGATGGTGCCGCCGTCACGCTCGTTGACGCCGATCGAGACGACCATGTGGGCTTCCCGGACGGCTTCGGCGATCGCGTCGGTCTCGGCGGACGGTACGGTCACCGCCTGATCGAGCAGGCGCAGGTGCCCCTTGGCCATGGTGTAGGGCGGCTGCACGAAGGAGAAGTAGGGGTAGTAGGGGTAGTAGGGAACGATGGTCTCAGGGAAGACTGCGAACTGGACACCCTGCTCGCCCAGGTCGCGGATCTTTTTCACGACCTTCTCTACGGTGCCCGCGCGGCTGTAAAGCACGGGACTGATCTGGACTGCAGCGGCTTTTACGACAGTCATGGCAATACTCCTTGCAAATGTACGGTCGGTAAGACCTCGCGATGCTGCGCGAGCCCGGACGGGCACGCGATAAAGAGGCAATCGAGGCGGTCCGGGAGGGATGGGGCCCGGCCGAGCGGACAACTCCAGCTCCGCTACGTGACTACTGAGCCGATAGGAGCATATGCTCCTATCGGCTCGACAGCAAGGGTCAGATCCTCCCGAACCCTTTCGACTCGGCGACGCCGAGTCGCCCGGGCACCCATCGCCGCGCCCCGAAGGGGTGGCCGCGCCCGCTCCTCACGCGGCCGTCACCTTTGGCGACATGTCGCATCTGCGACGCCTGACGCCGGCGCCATACCGGTATCACCGCGACCGCCTCCAGATGGACAACAGGGAAGGCGCGGCGGGGTGCGCGTCGCATCCGGCGTCCACAGCGATGAGGACGTCCGGGTCGCGGATGGATCGCCGTCCGACCGAAATGAGCCGGGGGGCGACTCGACCATCGCGCGCCCGCGCCCCCGGCGATGGACCGGGGGTCACGGTAGGTGTCACCCAAGACCCACCCCTTGCCATTTCGATAATAGGAGCATATGCTCTTATCGCTGGTGAGTCACGTCGTGACGACATGGCCCCGACGCGGGCGGACGTCGTCGACACATGCAACAACCTGACACTGTGCAAGGTCCGCACCAGCAAGAGCATGGCTCGGCATCCAGGGCGGTCACCGCCTGATTATCCGTCACCCCCTTGATGGGTGACGTAGGTTGTGTGAGTGTCGAAATGCCACCCCAACAGAGGTTGTTCACAAGTCGATCGGAGCAGGCGTCGGCCCCCGTGCATCCGGGCCGAGGTTCTGCCGTCACCGAATCGACACCACAGAAAGGAGCGGCAAGTTGCCGACTACATTGAAGATCAACAAGCTGCGTTACCTGAGTGCAGCCGCCGGCATCGCCACTGTCGTCGCCGGTGGCGTCGCCATCGCCCCGCTGGCGTCGGCCGGCACGTCAACTTCTGCCAGTGCGCCCGTCGTTGCCCAGCGCGCGAAAACTTTCGAGCTGGTCGGCAAACAGACCTCGATCGAAGACCTCGACCTGGGCCGGGCAGGAATCAGTCCGGGTGACCAGCGCGTCATCCACGAAGACCTCTACCGCGACGGCGAGAAGGTCGGCGATCACAGCGTCGTCTGCACCTATACCCGCGTCAATCCGGCCGCGCTCCAGTGCCTGGGCACCTTCTCTCTGCCTGAGGGACAGTTCGCCGCGCAGGCGCTGCTCCACCTGCCCGCCCCGTCCTACGTCGACGTCGGCATCACCGGCGGATCAGGCGACTACCGCAACGCCCGGGGCTTTGTTCGCACCGTTCCTGCCGGTGACACCGAGAGGCACTTCACCGTCCACCTGAAGCGCTGACGGTTGGCTGTCGTACGCCCTCGCCGCCACAGCCCGCCCATCTGACACCTATGCAGGTTGGGTGGTCGCGCTCGACCTGGTGACCGGCGCCGAGATGCACCTCAAGAGCGGCGGCATCGAGCAGGCGTGCGCTACCTGGAACCCGATCGTCCACCCTCCGGATCGCAATCCCGGAGCCGGTGGGCAGCTCGTACTGCTCCTCCACCCCCGGCCTCCATGGACCGGTGACTCGCAGGTGTGAGATTTACCGACACCAAGAGAGAAAGACCCCTACATGTACATGAAGCTCGAAGTCACCGTGCTGCCTGTTTCCGACGTCGATCGGGCCAAGGCCTTCTACGAGCAGGTGGGATTCCGTCTGGACATCGACATGGCCGCCAGCGAGAACTGGCGCGCGGTGCACTTCACGCCGCCCGGTTCCGAGTGCTCGATCATGTTCGGCACGGGGATCACCTCCGCCGCACCCGGCTCGGCCCAGGGCCTGTATCTCGCCGTCTCCGACATCGAGGAGGCCCGCGCGGAACTCGTCGGTCGCGGCATCGAAGTGGGCGAAGTCTTCCACGACGCCGCAGGACTGCTCTACCACGGCCATGAGGCCGGAGAGGTCACCCACCGGGTCGAGGGACAGGGGCGGCTTGCCGGCCTGCACCCCGGCCGCGCCTCCTACGGCTCCTTCGCCACCTTCAGCGACCCGGACGGCAACGGCTGGGTGCTCCAGGAGATCACGCAGCGGTTCCCCGGCGGCTGACATCTCACCAGCCACCCGGGAATGACGGGCGACGACCAGCCTGCAGGCCGGCCGGCCCCGATCAGCACCTGAACACAGCCCCGGCGCACCATCAGTCGGATCCCGAAGCCGACCCAAATACGAGCATATGCTCATTAGTCTCGAGATCCTGGCTTCGCCCTGGCGCTCGAGCAACGTTCGAAGGGAAAATTTTCATGACCATGTCTCCCATGGAGCCGCCCGCGCAGGAAGGCCCCGGATCAAAGCCGCTGTCACGCCGTGCCCGGCGCGGGCTGTCCCGACGCGGCTTCGTCGGCGGCGCGGCTGCTTCTGCTGCTGCCGCAGCCGGTATCTCGCTGATAGGCGGATTGACCCCGTCCGCCGCTGCCTCCCCCGCCATGCGCAGGCCGAGGGGTTTGGGTTCGGTCTCCACGGCTCCGGGGCTTCCGGCCGGGTTCACCAAGACGTTCACCAGCCGGTTCATCCAGGCCGGCGGACTGCGCCAGCACGCGGTCATCGGAGGCGACGGCCCGCCGCTGCTGCTGGTACACGGCTGGCCACAGAACTGGTACGCCTGGCGCATGGTGATGCCGGAGCTCGCCCGGCACTACACGGTCATCGCCGTCGACCAGCGCGGCATCGGTCTGACCGAGAAGCCCAAGAGCGGGTACGACACCGCTACCCTCGCCAACGACCTGGTCGCCCTGATGGACGCCCTCGGTCACCAGCGGTTCGCCGTGGCCGGCCATGACACCGGCCTGATCATCAGTTACGCGCTGGCGGCGGACCATCCACAGCGTGTCGCCCGCGTGGCCCTCCTGGAGGTTCCCGGGCCCCCGACGCTGAAGGCCTCGCCGCCCCTGTTCATCGATGAGGAGCACAACAACAGGCTCTGGCACATTCCCTTCAACCGGGTCAACCACAAGCTGACCGAGAAGCTGGTCAGCGGCCGGGAGGAGATCTTCTTCGGCTACGAGTTCGACATCCAGGGCGGACAGAAGCTGCCCGACTACGCGCGCGAGTACTACTTCCGTCTCTTCTCCGACCCCGAGACCCTGCGCGGCAGCTTCGGTCTCTACCGCGCGTGGGACGCCACCACCGCGCAGAACGCGACGCGCGCCGAGAACAAGCTGACGATGCCCGTCCTGGCGATCGGCGGATCGGAAAGCTGGGGTGACCTGGTCGGGAAGGCGATGATTCCCCTCGCGAACGACGTACAAGGTGTGGTCATCCCCGGTGCCGGCCACTGGGTCGCTGAGCAGGCCCCCAGGCAGCTGCTGTCGGAACTGACGCGCTTCCTGGCCCCGTACCGCCGCGCCGCCGGCCCGCCCCGCTAGCGGACGGCCAGACGTCCGGGCATGCCCCGGGCGTGACGGCACGCGCTCGACCGGGCGGCAGTGTCGCCGCTTTCGAGCAGCCGGGGCTCCTCACCGAAGAGCCCGGTATGTTCGCCCGGCTCCTGCGCTAATCCCACCGTAGGGGCCCTCGACCGAGGTCGTCCTGCCCGCCGGGGGTCCCGGCGGGCAGGACCGGAGCGAACGCTCTTGCGTAGTAGTACCCGGGGTGGTCAGCCCCCGGGGAGCCGCACGCCATCGCGCGGCTGGCCTGCGTTCGGCAGGCGCCCCTTCGGACGACTGGCACGCCACGCTTCGCCTCCTTCCAGGAGCGGCGGAGCCTTCACCATCCCCGACGGGAGGCACGGATGTTTTCCGACATCGGCCCACTCGAAGTTGTGACGCTGATCGTGCTGGCCGTCCTTCTTGTCGGGCCCGACAAGCTCCCCAAGATGGTGTCCGACACCGTGCGGACCCTGCACAAGCTCCGCGAGTTCTCGCAGAGCGCTCAGGCGAGCATTCGAGACGAACTCCCCACCGAGCTCAAGGACCTGAATCTCGAGGACCTCAACCCGAAGACCTTCGTGGCCAAGAACCTGCTGGGCGACCAGAGCCTGGGCCTGGACGACCTGACCGCCGACCTCGGCCTAGGGGACGAACCGCTTGACAGCGCCGGAACCAACACCTCAAAGGGCCTCGGGAAGGCCACCGCACCCGGCCCGCTTCCCGCGGCCACCGGCCACGAGCCTCGGCCACCGGCGCGGGGCGCTACAGCCTCGACAAAAACGGCCCGTAACCGGGAAGGACCACGGCCGCCTCGCCGTCGGCCCGGCCCCTCAACCCAGTGACCGGCTACGCAGAGCCTGGCTGCCGCATCCGTCCGCAGCCAGGCCACCGCGCAGGAGCACCGCCCCTGCGCTTTCAGACCCTCGGAAAGGAAACGCCCATGTTCGGCAGGCTCGGAGCACCCGAGATCATCCTCATCCTCCTCGTCGTCGTGCTCCTGTTCGGCGCCAAGCGGCTCCCCGATATGGCCCGCTCCTTCGGGCAGTCGCTGCGGATCCTCAAGAGCGAGACCAAGGCCATGCAGAAGGACGACGCGGACGAACCCCCGACCGTTCACGCCACCGCAGCCCACCAGCTCGCGGCCGAGAGCCGGCACACGGCCCCGGAGGCGACCGAGGCAGACACCTCCCCCCGGCGCTGAAACGCCGAAGCCACCGACCAGCACCCGGCCGGTGCCGCACTTGAAGGGACCGGGACCGCCCATGCCGACCCAACCAGCACATGACGCCGCGCCCATGTCCCTGGGGGAGCACCTGCGCGAGCTGCGCAACCGCCTGCTCAAGGCCGTCGGAGCGATCCTGCTCGGCACCGTCGTTGCGGCCCTGTTCTACAAGCAACTGATCGGATTCCTCATCGATCCCCTGCCCGGCTGCGCTCCGGGCCAACCGGCCAGCACGGACGACGCGGGCCGCTGCGGCGTGATCTCCCTCAACGGCCTTCTGTCACCCTTCACCCTCGCGCTGAAGGTGTCGATCACCGCGGGGGTCGTCGCCGCGAGCCCGCTGTGGCTGTATCAGCTGTGGGCCTTCGTCGCACCAGGACTGCACCGCAACGAGAAGACATACACCCTGACCTTCCTCGGGGCCGGCATCCCCCTGTTCCTGACCGGTGCCGCCGTGGCGTACTGGACCCTGCCCACCACGGCACGGGTACTTATCTCCTTCACCCCGGACGACGCCACCAACCTCCTGCCCGTCGACGACTTCCTCGACCTCGCCACCCACATGGTCCTCGTCTTCGGCCTCTCCTTCGAACTCCCCGTCCTCCTCGTGCTGCTGAACCTCGGCGGCGTGATCAGCGCACGCCGGATGGCCGACTGGTGGCGCGGCATGCTCATGGCCATCGCCGCCTTCGCGGCGCTCGCCACCCCCAGCACCGACCCACTCAGCATGCTGCTGCTCGCCACCCCCATCAGCCTGCTGTACCTGGCGGCGTGCGCCATCTCCTGGTACAACGATCGCCGCCGACAGCGCACCGGCACCACTCGGCCAGGCGGAAGCCCGGACACCGAGGCATCCCCCATCGACATCACCCCGACCCCCCTCGACGCCCCCGACGACATCTCCGTCAGCCGACCCTGACGAGCCCCTTCTCAAGGAGCGGCCCGCCGCCGGTGGTCAAGGCAGTTGCTTGCGACGAGCCCGGGAGGCCCGCAGATTGACGGCGTTGCCGCAGATGCGTACGTCGTGCCAGATCCCGCTTTATTGCGCGAGCGGTCGTAGAACGCCACGGCGCACTTGTTCGTAGTGACACGCCGGTTCCGGGGCGCCGGGTACCGAGGGCGTGACCGCGAGACCTGCGGACCTTGCCCGCGGCATTCAGATCGACTCCGTAATCGAGTGTGGATGGGGTTGGGGAAGAAGGAAGCGAAGGCCGCGCTGCAGGGCGTGATGCCGTGGCTGCCGCCGACTGGGAAGTTAACGGTGGAGGCGTCGTCGAAGCTGGCCCGGCCGCTGGATGATGACGTTCATGCGGTGCGGTTGTAAGCGTTGATCAGGGCGATGAGGGACACCAACCCGGCCAACTGGTCCTCGTCGTAGCAGTTGGCCGCGTTCGCCCAGGCCTCGTCGGTGACGCCACCGGACGATGCGCGTGCCCTGTTCCGCCAGTTCCAAGGGCGCCCGCTCGGCCTCGGTGAACACCGTGTCCTCAGCCGCGCTCAGGTTGAGACGTACCGAGGTCTCCCCGCCGTGCGTGGCGTCCTTGGTGTGCACGTCGGTGCAGAAGCCTCAGCCGTTGATCTGGCCGGCCCGGATCTTCATCAGTTCCTGCGTCGCGGCCGACAGAGTCGACTCCGTGATGACCTTGCCTGTCCAGGCTGCACAGCGAGTCCCTGCCGTCGATGCCCGATCTCACACACCCTCGACGACTCCCCCCATGCGCCCGCTCCTTGGAAGCAGCCACGTCAAGGGGTCCGTCACGCCCGGCGTGTTCACGGGCATTCGGTGACGTCAGGGCGGCCGGCGCCAGCCCTCAGTAGCGCCAGAAGCGTCGTGTCCTACTCGGCCCAGGGCTCGAATCCGGTATGAAGGACGGCGTCGAGGTACGCGCGCAGATGGGCTGCCTCGTCGGCGCCGAAGTTCTCCTCGAACTGGGCCTGCACGGCATTCCACAGTGGTAGCGCCGCCTTCAGTCGGGTGAGGCCGTCCGGCGTGATGGCGGCGATCCGTGCGCGGCGGTCGGCTGCCGATGACTCGACGGTTACCAGACCCTCGCGGGCAAGCGGCTTGAGGTTTGAGGCCATCGTCGTGCGGTCCATGGCGATCACGTCGGCGAGGCTGGTGATCGTCATTTCTCCGTGCCCACTCAGCTTCTGCAGGATGCTGAGCTGCGTCGCACGAAGACCGACGGGGGCCAGGGCCTTGTCGTAGGTCGCACCGAGGTACCGGGCCGCCTTGCGCAGGGCCAGGTTGTTGCACGAGTCGGCGGGATCCGTCGGCGCAGTGGTCATTGTCTCCTCCAGAGCTTCACCCACCCATGATACGAGCAGGTGCTCTCAAATGCGACAGTCACCCTGCCGTCAACGGTCGGCGACGGGCCGGCGCGTCCACCCCGAACCACCCGCTCTTGCCATCAAGGCAAATATGAGCATATGCTCATAGCTGTGGCGTGATGCCCCTCCTGGCCTCTCCAGCGAGCCTCGCACCCCTCCACCCGAAAGCCTTGCCTTGTCATGGAAACCCCCATCGGATCTGCTCCCGTGCGTGAGCCGACACTCTCCGCAGCGGCCGAACTCTTCCCGAGGCTCCACCTCACCGCCCGCCCGGTTTGGCGAGCTGCCGAAGCGAATCCTCCCCGAGGAGATGATCGAAGAACGGGCGGCCACGATGCCGAACCCGGCGACGAACACTACAACGCCGACAAGTGGCTCGTTCGGTACTGCCTGTGAGCCACATCAGCCCGAACAATGGAGGATTCCCATGCACGTACCCAAGCCCCTCATGGCAGTCTCGCTGGCGGTGCTCTCGATAGCTGTCACCCTGGGCTGCTTCGCCCAGGTCTTCTGACCGCCGGACAAGGCCTGGAGGCCGGCACCGGCACCGGCGTCTCCCGCTCCTCAGGGTCTGCGGGCTCAATGAACGCCGCCCCGGCCCCTTCACAGGCGTGGACCACCATCCGGCGAAGGCCGACGTCAAGGAGCTCGTCCAGGCCAGGCCGCCCAGGCCAGCGAGGAACCTTGCGGACGACGCCTCACGGTGCCGATCCGGGGAGCGGCGTCACACCGGAGTGAAAGGGGAGGTCCATACCCCGTGACGCCGCTGTCATGCCTGGTCGCGTCTCCCCCGGATCCGGCCCTGCGTTCGGTCGCGAGGCCGGTGCGTGAGGGTAGCTACTTCTTGATCAGTGGTGCTTCCGCGTCTTGTGGTGCGAGCCCATTTCACTGTTCATCGCCATGACCATGCTGTGGATCTCGTGGACCGGCGCCGGCATGACCGCAAAGGGCCGCTTCATGCCCTCGTGCTCAAGCTCGTCAACACCATCCCGGGCAGCTGCCCTCAACGCACACGACGGCGGCTTTCCGTGCTGGCCCGGCCGGCCGGAGCCCCGTCACCGACGAGCCATGAGCCCTCCCCCTTCTCGGCGCAGCACCGGTGGCGCACCTTGTCCCGCAACCCTCCCTGACATCGTTGGGCGAGACACCCCGGCGTGATCAGTTAGCCTGGGTGGACGAACGAGCAGGAGAACCACCCGCATGACCAGCACCAGC
>NZ_JBEYFS010000312.1:0-10809 GCF_040634475.1 Streptomyces sp. NPDC007095 | reverse complement strand
TCCGGGACATCGCTGGTCTTCAAACTCCAGTCCGCCGTAGCCACATCGCACACCTCCGAGATCAGGGTGTTGCGACGACCAGTTGAATCCACCCTCCTCCTCGATCCTCTCAAACGATCGAGTCCCTACCGAACCCGGAACGGTTCAACGATTCCGGGGGCCGACCCTAGGGGGAGAAATGCCTGGTGCGACCGGACGTATCACCAAGGCCGTCGTCGCTGGCGTCATAGCCGTCAGCGGCGTGGTCATCGGCACTGGCAGCGCCCACGCCAACGCCAGCGCGTACGCGTGCCGATCATGGAACACGAAGGGGAGCTACGCGCCCGTTTACGGCAACAGCGTCACCCTCGACTCCTGCTATTACGTCGAGTCGGACCGTCGCACCATAGAAGCCGAGGTCCCATTCCGGAACTATACCGGCCAGGGCCTGACGTATTGCGCGCACGCCCTCAACGTCAACAACCTCAGCGGCCCATGGGCCCACGACTTTGGTTGCACTTCCTCCGCCTCAATCGATGCCTATGTGTATGCGGGATGGGACTCCGGTTACGGTACGTCCTGGGCAAACTGGACAGCACCGGCTGGCACTTACGTGATCTCCACGGGGGTCTGGGTGAACGGTCACTACTACGGTGACGTCCAGAGCCCTAGGACCACCATCGGGTAAGCCACCTGGGCCGACTGGCAACCGCTCCGATACGCGAGGCCCGCTGTCTCCGGCGGAGTTCCAATCTCGGAGGCAGACGCCAGACACACGAGCGCCCTCCGTAGACGACGTTTCCTTTGGCGGGGGGAGTCGTTGTGTGGGTATGACGAGCCTTGCTGCGCCGCCGCCTCCAGGGCCCCGATGATCCGCTGGTAGTCCGAGGCGAGGACGGTCGTCTCAAGTCCCGGCCGCCAATCGGGCACGATCGTGCCGGGCGCCGCGGCGCGGTCCGACCCCCGCTGTCCGGCGGCGAACCGTCCGCCCCGCGGGCCTCGGCCAGCGCCGCCGCGAACTCCTCCCGAGTGATCACCGCGCGCTCGCAGGCCCGATCCGACTCCTCATCGGTCACCGGGAGACTTCGCGGTTTGTGAGGACCAGCAGGGCCCTGACCAGGGCGGTCGCCCATTTCGGGTCGGTGCGGACCTTGCCGAGCACGCGCCAGTTCTTGAGGTGGGCGAAGCCGTGCACCAGCCCCAGCACCCCGAACCCCGCGCACACCAGGCCCTTGACCTGCGGCTTCACGATGCGCACCGCTCATTAATGGGCGGTGATCTCCACAACCGGAAGAAGGCGGACACATAGCGCTGGCGCGGAGGCGATGTGATCCTTGTCGGAGTCCAGTCAGCACGGGCTCGCTATGTGGGCAGCCTGACTGGGCTTCGTCATGGCACTGCCGTCATGGGAGGGGACGCAATGCGTATCAGGTTCGGGCGGCGCACCGGCAAGCTTGCGATCGTGGGGACGCTCACGGTCGCCGCGTTGAGCTTGGCCACGGGAGGCGCTTTCGCCGCCACGCCGCCGACGGGGGCCGAGGCCTGCCCGAGCGGGAACGTGTGCTTGTACTTCAACTCGCCGCAGTACGGCTGGGGCGCGTGGGAAGACTGGTCGCCTGGCCAGAGCCTCAGTCTGTCGGACTTCAAGTTCGCTCACTGGGGGAACGGTTCTGGTTACGGGCAGACGGTGTACGACCACGCTGCCTCGATCGTCAACAACACCGGCCACACGGTGGTCGTTGAGTCGGACCTTGGCCACGACGACTACTACGTCGCGGGCTACGCCGGATCCCTGACCTCCTTCACCTACAACCACGACGCTCTCCTGTACTGCTGACGCCCAGCGAAGCATCGCGAGTGCCCCCTCTGCACCGACATGGTGGAGGGGGCCCGTCCCTTCGCCGACCCCGCTAGCGCAGCCCATGAGCGCCGGACCAGGCCGGGCTGCGCAGCCGTGGCTTCGACGATGCCCGCCTCAGCAGCAGCAACGCCCGCACCGCGCCGTCCTGCGAGCACCCGCCTGTCCAGGCTGGCGTCGACCGCGGCAACGGTTGATGACCGCGTACAGGTCGCCGCCGGTCTGGGCCAGGGAGTCCGGGACGCCGGCCAGGACCAGGGCGAGTTCGGGGTTGCCGACCGGCGGCATCGGGGCCCGGCCGACCCCCTTGTCGCTGCTGCTCCTCTCGTAGGCGGACAGACCCCGGTCCCGGCTCCACTGGGCGAAGCGACGGTAGACGGTGGGCCAGGCCGGCCCGAACACCGGCGGCAGCTGCCGCCAAGTGCAGCCCGAGGTGGCCACGAAGATGATCGCCGCCAGGCACTCGCGGTCACCGGCCCTCCGTCTGCCGCCGCCCTGAGGGCGTATGACCTCTGTCAGCGGGACCACCCGCCGAAACAGCGTCCACAACTCGTCCGGTACCAAGCGCTCCACCAGATCCGTCATGCACGGCTCAACGAGCGATCACGCCATCAGAAACGACGTCTCAGTCGGGGCAGCAGGTGCGGCCACTCGAGTCATGCGCGGTGAGGCACTCTTCAGCTTGAGATCAGCCTTGGGTCCCATACGGAGGCGACTGTCGTAGGGCCCTGGCAGACTGCCCGCCATGGACACCGAAGCGTTCTGGCGCATGCTCGACGCCGCGAAAGACAACGACAAACCGCTCGCCAACGCCGTCGCCGATCATCTGGCGGCCATGTCAGCGGAAGAGATCCTCGCGTTCGAGCACTGCTTCTCCCGCCTGCGTGACGCTGTCCACCGCTGGGACGTGTGGGCTGCCGCCTACCTCATCGGCGGAGGGTGCTCCGATGACCGGTTCAGCGACTTCACCGCGGGTCTGGTGGCCCTCGGGTGTGAGTGGTACGAACGGGCGGCTACTTGCCCCGACTCCCTAGCCGAGCATCCCGCTGTGCGTAACGCGGCAGCCACAGGTGATCAGGACGTCATCTTCGACGAAGAGTTCAACTTCGTATCGGCGAGGGCGTATGAGCGACTGACCGGTGACACAGACGCCTTCTGGGAGGCATGGGAGGAGTACGCCAACGCTCGCGCCACGACCGAAGGCGAGGAGAGCGACGATATGGGCGAGTCGTTTGACTTCGACGACGCCGACCAGATGCGCCGACGTCTGCCGCGGCTGGCCGCACTTCATCTCGGTCCTGAAGCAGTCTGACGGACACAGGGAGCCTCTGGAGCTTCCGTGAGAAAGACGCGCACCGGCGCGGAGTCTCAAGACTCCAAACGAAGGCCGATCTCAAGCTCAGTGGTCCTTCAAGATCCCTCCGGATGACCTGCTTCGTCGTTCGAGCAGGCAGCGAGGTAATCCGTCCAGCTGTCCTGGGCGAACCGAGCCCATCTGTGGGCGCTTGAAGCGCTGACGCCGAAGAGGTCGCTGATCACGATCGGAGGAAGGTCGGCAACGGCTTCGAGCATGGCGGTGTTGCGCGCGCTGATGACTTCCAGGCCGTGTTGCCGCAGCTTGTTCATGATCCTCTGCGCCGTGATCGGACGGTGGGCGGGCACTCCCGGAAGCAAGTAGGTGGGGCGGCCGTCCTGTGGCGGCCGGAGCATCGAGCGGACCGTCGGTCGAGCGATCTGTTCCTCGATGAGCAGTGCCAGCTTGGGTGGCAAGAGGACGGGGTTCCGTTCGATGGTGAGGTAGCCGTCGTCCCCAGTGCGTTCGAACCGGTCAGTGGTCAGTTCGACCAGGCGGACGACGGGCAGGCCGTAGAGCCCGATCAGTCCGCCCGCGATGCGGACGTCGAGGGGGAGTTGGTCGTCGTTCAGGCAGCGTTTCAGTTGCTCGTTCAGGGCGGCTTCGGTGATGAACTGGGTTGGGAGCCCGGTTCGCTCTGCCGTGAGGGCCATCCTGCTGGTAAGTCGTCGGGCACCGGCCCATCGGATGAAGGCTCCGATCGACCTGCGCCGTGTGGGGTGAGTGGTGAGCCAGAGGTCCAGGTCCTCCTGGCCGGCTGCGGCCAGGTCGAGCTGCTTCCCATCGAGCCAGTTCAGGAAGTCGATCGCGGCGCGGATGTCCCTGCGATCGCTGGTGGCGGCGTTGGTGGTGTACCGGCCGCGGGATGACCGGCGTCGTGCGTCGCGGATGATGTGCCACTCGGCGAAGGGACGGATGATCTTCATCTGATGCTGCGGAAGTCGTGCCAGGACATCGGCAGACCACAGTTCCAGGCGGGCGAGGTTCTCGTTTCGCTCCGGCAGGACGCCCGTCGCCACCAGGAGCTTCCGGAAGTGATGGGTTGTGTTGTAGTCCTGGGACAGGGCGTCCAGAGACGCGTGGGTGATCTCCGTGTTCTGGGACACGAGTTCGGCGAGGATCTTCGGGCCGGAGCTGGTCCGAAGCCAGGTCAGCACGGACCGTGGATGGTCGGCCGAGGCGAGCGCGTCCGCCAGCGGACGGAGTGCCGGCGGGACGGGGCCGTCCCCTTGCGTGAGGAGTTGGCGCACGCGGTCACCGACCGAGCACCTGGTGCAGAGTCCGGCGTCGTAGATGTCGCCGGGAAAACCGCAGCGGCTGCAGCTGTAGGTGATGTCCGTGCCGCAGCAGGGCCCGCAGAGATCGCCTCCGTCCTCAGCGCGGCCGATCAGGACCTGGGCGGTCTGGCATCGCGAGCAAGGCGCGGGGTTCCGCCGTCGCCGATTGAAGCAGGTGTCGCAGACCGGGCCGACGGGCCAGTTGGCCCGCACGTCACGCTGGCGGCCGCAGTCGGCGCACTGAGCGAGCGTGCGCGGCCGGCAGCGGTCACAGTGGAGTGCGCCTCCTCGCTCCCTCACGCGGTAGACACGCGCCTGCCGGTCGCAGACGCTGCACACCCCAAGCGGCCCCTCGTTGCAGTTCTGGCAGAGCTCGGGCTGCCCGTCGGCGGCACGGACTCTGATCCGCCGGAGGTTGCCGCAGCCTCCGCAGAGTCGGGGCGGGGGCGCATAGCAGCTGTTGCAGACCGGTCCGTCCTCAGTGTTGGCGTGGGCCGGTCGAAGTCTCCCGCACCGGATGCACTTCCGCTCCGGCCTGGGAGTGCAGGACTGGCACAGTGCCTTGCCGTCCTCGCGCCGGCTTTTCGGCAGCTTGCGCTGCCCGCAGGCGGCGCACTCGTCCCAAGACAGGGAAGGATCCCTGCTCTAACACCGCCTGCAGATCGGCCCCTCCTCGAGTCGGCAGGCGATCAGGCCGTCCTGTCCGCAGCGGGTGCACTTCCGAAGCTCGGTTCGGCACACGCACCACATGCAGCAGCGGCCCTGGGGAGTCGGGCGGGGAAGCTCCCGGTCGCTGCGGCCGCAGATGGCGCAGGACAACTGAGTGACCGCCTCCCCGAACCCGTCGGCCTTCAGCTGACGCAGGAGCCGGACCAGTGCGGCCGGGCAGTGGGGCGACGGGTCGGTGAGCGCGTCGCCCCGTTCGGCGAAGTGCCGGGCCAGCTCGCGTGCGGGTATCGGCCCCCATGCCTTCGCTCGCTCCAGGACGGCCTGGGCCGCCTGCTCGGTCAGCTCCGGAATCCGTTGCCGGACATGACCGACGATGCTGGCCCTGGCCTCCGCGAGGTCCCGCCGATTTCTCTGCTTCTGGTTCACGGCTTCCCGGGACGGCGAACCACGGCTCGCCGCGGAGTAATCGGAGTCGGGGCCGGGTCGGCGTCGCCGACTGCCTTGCGGAGCTGCGTGTTGACGACCTCCGGCTTGATCAGGTCGTTGGGGGTGCACTGCAGGATGTCGCAGAGCGCAACGAGAGTGTCCATGCTCATCCGCTGGGGCGGCTGAGTCACCAACCGGTAGACCTGTTCGCGCGAGAGAGTGACGCCCCGCTCGGCCAGCAGCGGCACCAGGTCCGAGGTCTGGAACATCTCCTTCTCGGCCATCAACTGCCGCAGCCGCCACTGGTAGCCCATCTTCTTGATCATGTCGTCACGTCCCAGTCGTCGCCCAGCCGGTTCTTGAGAGCAGCCTCCAACAGCTTGTTGCGGTACTCGTTCGAGACCCCCATATAGATCGCCGTGGTGGACGCGTGCGAGTGTCCGACTTGTTCTTGGACGAACCGGGCCGGATAGCCGAACTCGGTCAGGTGCGTGATGTAGCTGTGGCGCAGGCAGTGCAGGTCGAGGTCCTCGTCGAGGCCGGCGGCCTCGCGGGCAGCGACAAACGCCTCGTTGATCGACCGGGGCGACAGACGCCCGCACCGCTCCGTCACCCAGAGCGCAGGGTGACGCCCGGGCGAGAACTGCGGACGTATCTCGGTCACCCACTGGTCCAGCACGTCAACACACCAGTCCAACTCCGGGACAGTCAGCACCGTCCGCCGCTTGGGCGGCGAGCCCTTCTGGGACTTGCCGAAGCGGACCATCGCGCTGCCATAGCCGCGGAACTGCGGGGCCTTCCGGTTGCGCCGCAGGTCGACCAGGTCGAGCCGGGAGGACTCGGTGCGGCGCGTCCCGTAGGCGTAGATCGTCTTGAGCACAGCGGCGTCCCGCAGAGCACACAGGGCGCCCTTGCGGCCTTGGCCACGGATCTTGCCGGGCCGGGCATCGGCGGCGTCGAAAAGGGCCTGGATCTCGTCGTAGTCCAGCGGCCGGCGGCGCGGGTCGCCCTCGTACTCGACGGTGTGCAGGACCGAGTTGCCCTCGTGGAAGATCTGCTGCGGAACCTCGCCGAACCGCTCCAAGCAGGCATGCACCCAGCCGTACCGACTGTCGAGGAGGTACTCCAGGAACAGGCCGATCGTCACCTCGTAGCTGCGAGCCGTCGACATCTGGATCGGCTTGCTGCCACTTCTCAGGTGGGCGATGAACGCCTCGCCGTCCGCCGGCGTCCACTGCCACGGGTACTGGCCGGTGAACTCCTCCAACCGCTCGATCAGACGCACCCGCGGGTCGATCGTCGAGGACTTCAGAAACCGGGCCGACTGCTGCCTCGCCCAGCCCTCCTTCATCGCGTCGAACACCGCTGGCGCCGGGTCGAGATGGATGACGTTGCGGGCCAGGACAAGGTGCGCTGAACCGGGTGCTTGCGTGCTCACCTGCCTGTTGTATCAAACGCAACATTGATGAATCCATATGCTAACGTCCAGGTCAGAGCTCGATCGGCTAGGCGGCCCCCTTCGGGGCCCGCCTAGCCGACCAGCAGAAACGCCCTTTCAGGTGCCCCGCGGAGTGTTGCATCTGATGCAATTCATCCCGTTTGAGGGCGGCCAGCGAGTGCAGATCGTGCCACTCCCACCGCTCGAACCGCAGCCGCTCCTGTTCGGGTACGGCCAGTTCACCGGACCAGGCGACGGCGCGCACCACGCCGGACAGGCGCCGCAGCGGGCCGCGGTCGTCATGGAGAATTGCCACCAGATGGGCGTCCTCGGTACGGCAGGTCAGCCCTGCCTCTTCGGCCAGCTCGCGCACGGCCGCTGTGGGGAAGTCCTCGCCCGGCTCGACGCCGCCTTCGGGCAATTCCCACATCCTGTCCGTGGAACGCCCGAGCAGCACCCGACCGAAGGCGTCGGTGACCACCATGCACGCGCCGGCGACCGCCTGTGTCGACGGTGCCCCCTCCTTCTCCACCGCGGTGAACGTCTGGAGCGCGTCACACAGGACCAGGACCGTCAGGCCGTCGGCGTCGAACCGCTCCGCAGTCCTCCATTGCTCAGTCAGCAGCCGGATCTCGCCCTCGTCCAGCGCGATGTCGCGCCGTTCGGCCAGGGTAGCGGCAGCCAGCGGAGTGATCACCACGATCGCGCCGCCCGGCCGCAGCCGCCCGGCGAGCGTGCGCAGGACCCGCTGCCGGTCGCCAAAGAAGGGGTACACCAGGCGCAGAGTGATCAGGTCGTATCCGTCTTCGTTCAGGTCGGCGAGGTCGTCGTATGCGACGTCCAGGCACAGCCAGCGCACGCCCACCGCGTCCGCCTGCTCGGCCCGGGCACGGGCCAGAGCACTGTCGGCGAAATCGACGGCATCGACGAAGTAGCCGAGTTCGCCCAGATAGGCGGCCAGTTCCCCGGTGCCGCAACCCACGTCCAGCGCCCTGCCGTTGGCCGGTGCGGGAACATGCTCGGCCAGCAGCGCCTTCTCAGTCTGACCGACCCGGCGGAAGCCCCGGTGCTCCGCATAGTGCCGGTCCCACTGGTCCCGACGGACGTAACCCACGTAACTGCTCCTCATCCTATGGTGGTTCGTTTCGCTGTGCTGCCCGGGTCCGGCGCCGGTCAGGTCCCGTGCGCGGGGGCGTGCGCCGGGGCCGGGATGCGGGTCATCCGCATGAGCCCTGGGTCGCTCTCGAAACCGAGCGCGGCGTACAGCGGGGTGGAATCGTCGGACGCGTGCAGCTCGTACAACGTCACGCCGTCCCCTTCCAGGTGCGCGAGCAGCGCCGTTAAAGCGGCCTGGGCATAGCCGCGCCGACGGTATGCGGGAACGGTGGCGACGACCTGGATCCGCGCGGCCAGCCCCTTTGGATACCGAGGGGCGGGGAGCACAGCGTCGATCAGGGCGAGAGCACAGGCCGCGAGCCCTCCCTCGGGCGCGTCGACGACGTAGGCCCGGGCGTCCCCGCCTGGGACAAGCCGCGCGGCGAGGTGGTCTCGGCAGATGGCCAACCAGTCCTCGTCCAGCGGCTCCGACAGAATGAGTTCCGACCTCAGACGGGCGATCTCGCTCGCATCGGCAGCAACCGCCAGACGCGGCAACCCTCCCGCACGGGGGACCGGCACGCTGACCTCGGCCTGGGCGAGATCGGCGGCCAGTTGAACGCCCTGCGCCATGGCGTCACGCCGCTCATCCGGGTGGTCGTCGCCGAGGACGGCGGTGCGCTGTGCCGCGTGTCGGAGCACCAGGTCGCGTGTTGACGGGCTCAGCCGCAGCCGGTGCAGCATCTCAGGCGGGAACCAGCGCAGCAAGACGCCTTCGGTGAGGCGCAGGCGGTCGGGGTCGCCGTTCCAGCGGCCGGCGAAGACCTGGATCAGTACGCACAGGCCATCGGCGCCGGTGGCCTGCTCCACAGCGAAGGGCTCGAGAACCGGGACGACAAGATCAGGGACTTCCTCGCTGAGTTCGCGCCGGACCGTATCCTCGAGCGTCTCGTCCTCCGGCTCGCTGCCGCCGCCGGGCAAGGCGAATGACCCTGGCTCCCAGATATCCGCGTAGTTGTCACGCAGATGCAGCAGGTACCGGCCCGCATCGTCGAAGAGCAGCGCCTGTGACGAGGATTCTTGGTTGGCACAAAAGAGGGATGGTTGACACCGGTCAGACGTTTGATCCGCGAGGAGCGGAACCTGAGGTTTGCTGGAGAGGAGCGGCTGACCGTTTGCTCCAGTGGTGCGGATCCGCGGCGTGCATGCCTGGTTCGTCCGCGCCGGCGGTGATCGCGTCGATGCCGATCTCCATGGGTTCTGTTGGTCGTCGGCCTGGGCCGGCGCGGCAGCGCAGCGTTGTAGTAACTCCCCTGCCGGGGCTCAGGGTTATGGTGCGACGCGCCTGCGTGGGAGTCGTGAAGAGTTCTCGCATGGTTCTGGGGATTCGGTCACGGGAACGGAAAGATCGGGGGGCTCACTCGGCGCTCGCGGACAGGTCGGGCGCCGCTCCATGCGATGGGAGACCGATCAACGATGTTCACTCCGGTGCGGAGCAGAATACGGACGGCCGCGCTCGCGCTCTCGGCCATTACAGCCCTCGCCTTAGGCGCGACCGCCACGACCGGCGCGGCAGCGGCCCCCGCTCCCGCGAAACAGGGACCAACCTCGGTGGCGTACGTCGAGGTGAACAACAACAGCATGCTGAACGTCGGCAAGTACACCCTCGCCAATGGCGGCGGCAACGTCTTCGACGTCGCCGTGATCTTCGCGGCGAACATCAACTACGACACGGGCACGAAGGCGGCGACCCTGTACTTCAACGAGAACGTGCAACGCGTCCTCGACAACGCCGCCACGCAGATACGGCCGTTGCAGCAGAAGGGCATCAAGGTCGTCCTCTCGGTGCTCGGTAACCACCAGGGCGCGGGCTTCGCCAACTTCCCGTCCCGGCAGGCGGCTTCGACGTTCGCGAAACAACTGTCGGACACCGTGGCCAAATACGGCCTCGACGGCATCGACTTCGACGACGAGTACGCCGACTACGGCAACAACGGCACCGGCCAGCCCAACGCCAGCTCGTTCGTGTACCTGGTGTCGGCACTGCGCGCCAACATGCCGGACAAGATCATCAGCCTCTACAACATCGGCCCGGCCGCGTCGCGCCTGTCCTACGGCGGCGTCGACGTCTCGTCCAAGTTCGACTACGCCTGGAACCCGTACTACGGCACCTGGCAGGTCCCCGGCATCGCACTGCCCAAGTCGAAGCTGTCGCCGGCGGCCGTCGAGATCGGCGGAACCTCACAAAGCACGGCCGCCAACCTCGCCCGCCGCACGGTCAGTGAGGGGTACGGCGTCTATCTGACGTACAACCTCGACGGCGCCGATCGCAGCGCCGATGTCTCCGCGTTCACCAGGGAGCTGTACGGCAGTGACGCCCACTACACGCCGTAGGCCGACCACACTCTCCGGCATCCGGTGTCCCCTCGGGGCGTGCCACATCCCGTAGGGCCGCGCCTCGGGCAGGCCGCGCTTTCGACAACGATGTCGGAGGCGCGGTCGCCACAGGTACGGTGACCTGCGTTGTACCAAAGTGCCAACCATCTCCCTGGTTCTGTGCTTCCGGCCGCGGAAGCTGGTTGGCATCAGTGCAGGTCACGAACGTCGCCCGATGTCAACTAGTAGGGCTTGGTCAGGTCGGTTGTTGTGGTGCGTGTCCTGTCGGCCCGGTGTGGCGTTGAGAGTGTGTGACTCCGGACGAGATTGCTGTGGT
>NZ_JBEYFS010000311.1:0-10953 GCF_040634475.1 Streptomyces sp. NPDC007095 | reverse complement strand
TTGGTGTCTCTTGCGTGGGTCTCGGGCGAGGTTATAGTGAAACCGGCCGAGCGGTTTTGTTTTGCGAGTGGTTCTCTGGCGGTTGTTGGTGGTGCGGGGGGGACGGCTTTCGGGGATGCGCATGGCCCGGGCCGGCACCCGGATGCACATGGCCTGTGACCGGCGCCAGGGGTGCGTGCCTGGGTGTGCCGGGTGTGGGTCTGGTCGGTTGCTGGCGTTGAGGTCCGGGTGTGCACCCTGGGCCGGGTCCCGCGTGTACACGGGCCGCTTTCCGGTGGTGTCTGTGTGTCTGGGGACGGCTCCCTGGCATGTGTCCAGGGGTTGGGTTCTGGTGTCCCGCGGAGGATCGGATGGCGGGGGTCCGTGGCTGATGGCGGGTTTCCGGGGCGGGCCCGGCGTGTGTGTGGGGTTGTGTCCCTGGTGGGCGTCCGGGTGGTGATACGGGCGTGGTGCCGGGGTGTGTTTGTGGTGCTTGTCGGGAAGTTTTCGCGGTCTGTGTCGTGGAGGTGTCCGGTGGCGCGTCAGCAGGAGCAGCAGGGTCGGCGGGATGAGCGGGACCGGCAGGAGCAGCGGGAGTTGCGGGGCGGCGGGGGCGTGGTGGACCTGCGTGCCGCGTCCGACGGGCCGGACCAGCAGGCTGTGCCGGATGCGCAAGGTGCGCCGGATCTGCGTGCTGGGCGGGGTGGGTGTCCGTATGTGATGGATGGGTTGGGGCGGGATGTGCAGGGGGAGGGGGCGTTGTTGCGGGGTCTGGGTGAGGTGGTGCGGGTGGTCTTGCCGGGAGGAGTGGGAGCGTGGGCGGTGACGGATCCGGGGGTGATTCGTGGGTTGTTGACGGATGGGCGGGTGTCGAAGGATGCGTATCGGCATTGGCCGGCGTGGCAGCGGGGCGAGGTGGGGGCGGAGTGGCCGTTGGCGGTGTGGGTGTCGGTGCAGAATCTGGTGACGTCGTATGGAGCGGAGCACCGCCGGCTGCGGGGGTTGATGGGGTCGGCTTTCACGGCGCGGCGGGTGGGGTTGCTCGGGCCGCGCGTGGGGGAGATCGCGGCGGGGCTGCTGGAAGGGATGGAGGCGGCGGCGCGGGAGGCTCGGGACGGGGTGGTGGATGTGCGGGGGTTGTATGCACAGCCGTTGCCGAGCCGGGTGATGCTGGAGTTGTTCGGGATTCCGGAAGAGTTCCGGGGGGCGTTGCGGGAGATCATCGAGGGGTTTTTCGCTACCGGGGTGTCGTTGGAGGAAGCGCGGCGTAACTACGCGGCGCTGTACCGGACGATGGGGGAGTTGGTCGCGTTCAAGCGGCGCTGTCCAGGTGAGGATCTGACGAGTGCGCTGATCGCTGCGGGGACCGGGGCTGATCCCGCGGACCTGGCCGCCCACTCGGACCTCACACACCTAACAGACGCCGCGGACGGTGCGGGCGCTGGTGGCCCGGACGCTGCGGGGGGTGGGGGACTGAGTGAGAAGGAGTTGGTCGACAACTTGATCATGTTGTTGAGCGCGGGGTGTGAGCCGACGGTGAATCTGCTGGCGAACGCGGTGGTGTTGTTGCTGCGGGAGCCGGGGCAGTTGGAGTTGGTGCGGTCGGGGCGGGCCTCGTGGGGGGACGTGGTCGAGGAGGCGTTGCGGGTGGAGGCGCCGGGGGCCAATGCGATTTTGCGGTATGCGGTGGAGGACGTGCGGGTGGGGGAGACGGTGATCCCGCGAGGGGATGCGCTGGTGATCGGGTTCGCGGCGGCGGGGCGGGATCCGGGGGCGCACGGAGAGGATGCGGAGCGGTTCGATGTGATGCGGGCGACGCGACGGGAGCATTTGTCGTTCGGTCATGGGGTGCATTACTGCCTGGGGGCACCGTTGGCACGACTGGAAGCCGAGATTGCCCTGCAGGCGCTGTTCGCCCGTTTTCCCGAGATGCGGCTGGCGGCGGAGCCGGGTGCGCTGCGTCCGACGGAGTCGTTCATTTCGAACGGGCCACGGGAGGTGCCGGTGTTGCTGGGGCCGCCTGCCGACGGGTGAGGTGACGCGCTGCCGCGGCCCTGGCGCCGCTGTCTGCTGGACGTCATCGAAAGTGCCCACGAGCGCGACGGTTTGGCCGGCTTCACGCCGACAAGATCGACAAGCTTGCCTGCAGACGCAGAAGGCTAGATTCGGGTCGGCATCTTGCCGACGAGGCGCATGAAACGCCAACAGCCGTGCGCCGATGCAGGGCTGTGCCCGCCTCCGGTGTGGCGGAGGCGGGCACACGGTGCGACGCGGTCGTCGGTGGTCAGACTCCCGTCGTGTCCTTCACGTACGGCGACGTCGCTGTTGCGGGGTCCGCGGCGGCCGTGGGTTCGGGGCCGCCTTCGCTGAGGCCGAACCGGTCGTGGAGCTTGCGAAGGAAGCCGGGCGCGTACCAGGCCGAGCGGCCGAGCAGGCGCATGGCGGAGGGGACGAGTACGCCGCGTACGGCGAGAGCGTCGATGAGGACGGCGAGTCCGCTGCCCAGGCCGAACATCTGCATGAAGCTGATCTTGGCGGTGCCGAAGGCGAAGAAGCTCACCGCGAGGAGGAAGGCCGCCGCGCTGACGATGCGTCCGGTGTGGCCGAGACCGTCGGCCACGGCGGTCTCGTTGTCCTTGCCCAGATCGTGGAGTTCCTTGATCCGGCTGGTGACGAACACCTCGTAGTCCATCGAAAGGCCGAAGGCGATGCAGAACATCAGCACGGTCATCGACATTTCCATCGGCTGCGCCGTGAAGCCGAGGACGGAGGAGAGGGTGCCGTCCTGGAAGATCCAGGTCATGACGCCGAGGGTCGCCGCCAGGCTGATCACGTTGAGGACCAGTGCGCGCAGCGGCTGCACGACGCTGCCGGTGAACAGGAAGAGCAGGATGAAAGTGGTGAGGGCGACCAGGGCCACGGCGAGCGGGAGCCGGCCGCCGATGACCAGTACGGCGTCGGTTCCGCCCACCAGGGGGTGTGTCCCGGTGGGCGGGGTGAGTGCCCTCACCTCCTTGACGAGGTTCTGGGCCGCGTCCGACTTCGGTGTCAGGGCGCTCACTAAACTGATGCGCTGCGCGCCGGGCCGGCACTGATGCGCTGCGCGCCGGGCCGGCCGAGGGTGGTGTTGCCGGGGGCGGTCGCCGTGGACTGTCCCTCGGTGTAGGTGCCCGTGCTGGTCTCGACGCGTATGACGCCCTTCAGCCCGGACAGCTCGACCGCGTACGACTCCAGCGGGGCCTTGTTCACGGGCTGGTCGATGACGATGTTGACCGCCGAGTCCTCGCTGCCGTCGAAGTTCTCCCGCAGTGCTGTGGAGACCTGGCGGCTGGCGGCGTCCTTGGGCAGGACGCGTTCGTCCGGTGTGCCGAAGGTGATGCCCAGCAGCGGGCTCGCCGCCGCCAGCAGCACGGCGAGTACGGGGAGCGCGGTGAGCGCGGGCCGTCGCATGACGGTGCGCGCCAGCCGTCCCCACATCGGTGCCCGGGCACCGGAGTGCCCCGGCTTCGCCCACGGCAGCTGCCCGCTGTTGACCCGGTGACCGAGGACGGCCAGCAGGGCCGGCATCACGAACAGGGTGCCGAGGGCGGCGATGGCGACGACACCGACTCCGGCGAAGCCGAACGAGCGCAGGAAGTACTGCGGGAACACCAGGAGTGCCGCCAGGGCCGCCGCCACGGTCGCGGCGGAGAACGCGACGGTGCGGCCGGCCGTGTGCACCGTGCGCCGTACGGCGTCGTCCAAGCTCGCTTCTGCCGCGAGCTGCTCCCGGAAGCGGCTGGTCATCAGCAGGGCGTAGTCGATGCCCAGTCCGAGGCCCAGGGCGGTGGTGAGGTTGGTCGCGGTGTCGGCGACGTCGGTGACGCTGCCGAGGAGGGAGAGCTGGGCGAACGAGCCGATGACGGCGATGACGGCGATGGCCAACGGCAGCAGGGCCGCGACCACGCTGCCGAAGACGAACAGGAGCAGCACGAGGGTGAGCGGTATGGCGATGGTCTCGGCCAGGACCAGATCGTCGACCACCTGTTTCGACAGGTCGTTGCCCACGGCGGCGCCGCCTCCGGCCTGGACCGTGAGTGCGCCCCTGCGGGTTCCGGTGTAGGTGTCGAGGATCTTCCGGGCGTTTTCCCGCTCCTGCGTCTCGTCGCCTGTCACATGGGCGAGCACCATGGCTTCGCGGCCGTCCCGGGAGCGGAGGCCGGGGCTGCCCGTGTCCCAGTACGAGATGACGTTGGTGAGCTCCTCCTCCTTCCTGAGGTCGGCCATCAGGGTCTGTCCGCTCCGTGTGACGGCGGGGGTGTCGACGCGGCCCTCGGGGGCCCGGACCAGCAGGACCAGGTTCGTCTCTCCGCCGAACTTGGCGTCGATGACCTTCGCGGCCCGGGTGGACTCGGAAGCGGGGTCGTCGAAGCCGCCCCCGCGCAGCTTGGCGAATGCGCCGGCTCCCAACACACCCATGAGGGCCACGGCCACGACGGCGATGACGAGGACCAGCCGGGACCGGCGAATGGCAAGTTCGGCCAAGCGTTCAAACACGTCCGTTCTCCTTTGCGTTCTTACGGTGGAAGTGGCGTGAAGCAGTCGGACGCATGGGGGAGCCGGCGCGGTGCCCCCCGACCTCTTGGCCCCTGATGCCTCGGCAGGGCTGCGGTCGTGCGGTCGCCGCATGCCCGCGGACGGACAAGCGACGGTCCCGCTCTGGCCGCGTCGGCGATGAGCGTCACATCGCCGAACGTGGGTCCGCGGCCCTGTCCCCGAGAGCGGCCGCCAGCGTTCTCGGGGTGACGGTGCCGGCACTCCATCGCCGTCTCCCGAGCCGGGACGCCCGCGGCGCAGTGCTCATCGTCAAGGCGTACGGCGGCCTGCCGAGTCATGAAGGTCTCCACGGTGCGTTACCTGCTATCGGGTTCGTTAGAAGTTGTAACTCGCCTTCACGGGAAGTGTCAATAACTATCGTGATAGCCTCTAACTAGCGATGAGGGAGGGCAGGTCATGGACGGAGCAGAGGTGACGACGCCACGCGAGCGCTACCGCGCCCAGGTGCGTGCGGAGATCAAGGAGCGGGCGTGGGAGCAGATCGCCACGGCGGGCGCGTCCGCGCTCTCCCTCAACGCGATCGCCAAGCGAATGGGCATGAGCGGACCCGCGCTCTACCGGTACTTCGCCAGCCGTGACGAGCTGATCACCGAGCTGGTCAGGGGCGCGTACCACAGCCTCGCCGACACCTTCCGGGCGGCCCGCACCGCCGGTGCCGACCCGGCTGGTCTCGCGCACGCGCTGCGTGGCTGGGCCCTGGCCGATCCCCAGCGGTACTTCCTCGTCTACGGCACCCCCGTCCCCGGCTACCACGCGCCCGACGACATCACCTCGATCGCCTCCGAGATCATGGCGTCCCTGCTCGACGCGTGCGCCGAACTGTCCGCAGACGGCCCGGCTACCCCGCTCGACGCCCACCTAGCCGACCATCGGGACTGGGCGGGTGACCACCCCGCCGCGCCCGCAGTGCTCCACCAGGCCCTGACCTTCTGGACCCGTCTGCACGGCGTCCTGTCCCTGGAACTCGCCGGCCACTTCACGGGGATGGGGTTCGACCCCGCGCGGTTCTACGACGCCGAGCTCGCCGACCTGCTGAGCACGCCCACGAAGTCCTGAAAGGGCTGATTCCAAGTGCTCCATCAGCGTTTCGGCTTCGTACACTTCCACGGGTTCTGGCTCAGGTTCTGTGGTCTGGCCACGGTGAGTGACGACGGCGATGGCGAGACGGGTCTGCGAGGTCGCCCGAAAATGGTTCGAGTTGCAGCAGCGGTTGGCGATCCAAGGGCTCTCGGATGTTCATGAGAAATGGCTCTGGCTCAATTTCCGGACACTGTTGGTGATCTCTACGCGGGTGCCGAAGGCGCGCCTGGCTGGTTCCGTCTCTGCCTTGTTCCCAACCGATCCCGTCGCCCGCTAGTTGTTGTCACAGGGCAGTTCCGGACCAGGGCGAGAGGGAACACGTGATGACCCATGCACGGTCGAACGGCTCACCAGCACCCGTGGTCAGCAACTCCCGGCAGACGCCTGCCCTCGCGGCAGGGACCATGACTCCGTTCGACGACATCTACGACCAGCCGGACCCTCGCGCATACTTTCGTGAGCTGAGTCCCTGGGAGTACCAAACCCCACATCATGCTCAGCCCATCTTCCGCCGCATGCTCACAGCGTGCCGGCCCACAGGCCCGGCCACGGTGCTGGACCTGTGCTGTTCCTACGGCATCAACGCCGCCCTGCTCAACCACGATCTCACCCTGGCGGACCTGTACGCCCACTACACATCGCCGCAGGCCACCGAGCTGACCACCGCAGAGTTGATCGAATGGGACCGGGCCTACTACGCGGCGCACCGGCGCTCAGACCCGGCCTGCGTCATCGGGCTCGACGCCGCCCCCCACGCTGTCTCCTACGCACACGCTGTCGGCCTGCTGGACGAGGGGTTCGCCGAGAATCTGGAGAGCGCGCCGCCCAGCCCGGCCCTGCGCCAGGCCGCCCGCCACACCTGCCTCATCACCGTCACCGGCGGAGCCAGCTTCCTGTCTCCTCTCACCTTCGAGCCGCTCCTGGACTGCGTCCACAGCCCGGTGTGGGTCGCCGCGTTCGTGCTGCGCACCCACTCCTACCGCCGCATCGCCGAGTGCCTGGAACCGTACGGCCTCAGGACCGAGAAAGCAGTCCCCCACACGTTTCGGCAACGCCGCTTCACCAGCAGGCAGGAGCAGCAGTACGCGATCGACGCGGTGACCGCGGCCGGCGAGGATCCGCAGGACAGGGAGACCCACGGCTACTTCCACACCACGCTGTACCTGTCGCGTCCCGCGACAGTCGCCGCACAAACTCCCCTGACCACCCTGGTCCAGGCATCCTGACACCTTCCAAATCCCCTACCCGGAACAGCAGCCGAAGATCACCAACAGCATCCAGAAGTTGAGTCAGAACCAGCCCCGGAAGAAGCTCCCGCCCCGGGCGACGGCCCTGGATCCTTACAAGTCGGTGATCGACGGGATACTGCGGACGGACCTCGACGCGCCCCGCAAGCAGTGGCACACGATCACCCGGATTTTCCACCGGCTTGTCACCCGCGGGCCCCCGGCTTGTCACCGCCGGGCCCGCTAGATCCTGTCCGGTCGATCAGGCTGGATCAGCGAGCGGCGTCTGACACGGTCGGCCGGCGAGGCGGCAGAAAGGCCCGGTGTCCGCCTGCCGCCGCGCTCGGGCGTACCGGAGACGAGCCGCACGCTGAGGCGGTCCGCGCCCTCGCGCCGCTGGCTTGGCAGGACTCCGGGGCTGTGAAACGCTCGTTTTATGGCATATCTGTCCCGCGTCTGCACATCGATCTCGAACGGGTGAGCCCGGCTGCCTGTCGGGAGTCCCCCGGATCCAGGCTCCCGTTCGGGAGTAAGGAACAGCCATGAGGACGACTGAGCACGCTCACGACCGCGGCGACCACAGTGACCCCACCTTGTACCGCACTCCGGCGGATGCCGTCGCCGCGCCCCCGGAGAAGCTCGCCTATGTCGTCGGCTTCGACCCGACCGCACAGCGCGCGGACGCGTTGTTCACGGTCGGCACCGACCCCGAATCCGCCGAATACGGCCGCGTGATCTCCCGCGCCGAGCTGCCCGGTCTGGGCAACGAACTGCACCACTTCGGCTGGAACGCCTGCTCGAGCGCGCTTGCGCATGCCGGTCATCATCACGCTGCGCGGCGCTACCTCATCATCCCGGGACTGCGCTCCTCTCGGCTGCACGTCTTCGACACAGGCCCCGATCCCGCCCGCCCGCGCCTGGTCAAGGTGGTCGAGTCCGAGGAGTTGGCCACCAAGGCCGAATATTCGCGTCCGCACACACTGCACTGTGGCCCCGACGGAGTGTTCCTGTCCTGCCTGGGCGGCGCGGACGGTGCGGACGGGCCTGGCGGCGTCGCGCTGCTGGACCACGAAAGCTTCGAAGTGCTGCGCGCCTGGGAGAGCGACCGCGGACCTCAGCGGTTGGCCTACGACCTCTGGTGGCATCTGCGCCAGAACATCGCCGTGACCAGCGAGTGGGGGACCCCCTCCATGATCGAGGACGGCCTTGTCCCTGAACTGCTGCTGGATCGCCAGTACGGCCACTCGCTGCACTTCTGGGAGCTGGACTCCGGCCGGCACCTGCAGCGCGTCGATCTGGGGGACGAGAACCAGATGGTGCTGGAGCTGCGTCCCGCGCACGACCCCGAGGCAACGTGGGGGTTCGCCAACACCGTGGTCAACGTGGAGGACCTGTCGGCGTCGGTGTGGCTGTGGAACCGGGAGGGCGAGGACTTCGTGGTCCGCAAGGTGATCACCATCCCTGCCGAGCCCGCGCAAGCGGAGGACCTTCCCCCGGCGCTGCAGCCGTTCGGCGCCGTTCCCCCGTTCATCACCGACATCGACCTGTCGGTGGACGACCAGTGGCTGTACGTATCCGCATGGGGAACCGGCGATCTGCACCAGTACGACGTGAGCGACCCGCTCCATCCGAGGCGGACCGCGTCCGTGCGTCTTGGCGGCATCGTCAGCCGACAGCCGCATCCCGCCGAGCCGGACACTCCGCTGACCGGCGGAGCGCAGATGGTCGAGCTCAGCCGCGACGGGCGGCGCGTGTACGTGACGAACTCCTTGTACTCCGCCTGGGACGCGCAGTTCTATCCCGCGGGCATCGACCCGTGGATGGTCAAACTCGACGCCAACACCTCGCACGGCGGGCTCTCCGTCGACAGCCGCTTCTACCCGCACGGCCCGGACTTCCTGGGTTTGCGCGTGCACCAGACGCGCCTGCAAGGCGGCGACGCCTCCTCGGATTCGTACTGCTACCGCCGCTGACCGCTTGTGCGGCGGTTGCCGCCGCGGTGGCGAGGCCGCTGCCTGTCATGCCAGCCCCCGGGCGTTCCGGGCGGGAGAAGGTTCGCCCGGGCACTGCGCACGTAAGCCCGCCCCCCTCGGAGGGAGGGGATATGCTCTCCGCGCTCTACGCAGCAGGCGCGCACACTGACGACGGGACTGGGTGGCAGCTGCCCTCCACCGAAACGCTGGTGGCCGTGGTCCTGGTGGCTGTGGCCACCGTGGCGGGCGCCTGGCTGGCGCGGCGCGGATCCGGCCGGTCGGCGCTTCCGCTGGCCGCCGCGTCGGGGATTTTGCTGATCATTGCGGTCCTCGATCTTCTGCCCGACGCGTGGGACGAGGCCCATGAGGCCGGCGTGCCGCTGTGGGCGGTGCCCGTCACCGCGCTCGCCTCGTACGGGGTGACGGGTGCCGTGGTCCGTATCGGCTGCCCGTGTGAGCCGGGGCGTGCGGGCGGCATCGGCGCGGCATCAGGGCTCGTTCTGCATCGCTTGCTGGAGGGGGCGACCCTGGCGCTGACCGCCTCGGTCACCGTGGTGGCGGCGATCCTCGTGCACGCGGCCAGCGAGGGCCTGGCGTTGGCCGCTCTGCTGGGGGCGCAACCGGGGCGGCGCATGGCTCCGTGGATCGGACTGGCCTGCTTGAGCCCGGTCGCGGGAGCCTTCGTGACGAGTGCATTGCCCATTCCGGACGGCATCGTGCCGCTGCTGCTCGCCTTCGTTGGCGGCGTACTCGCGCAGGCGGCGTGGGTGGCGCTCAGACTCGCCCATCACCAGCGGCCCGCGGACCGGCGAGTACTCGGGGTCCCGGCTGCGATGGCGATGACTCTCGCGGCCATCCTCACCGCGCTCGTCGTCCTTGTCGGGGCAGTCAACCGCTGAACGCGACCGGTCGCACGAGGGCGATGAAGGTTGCGGGAACCGGCGGGCGCGGCCGTAGGACTCTCTGCCTTCGGCGCACGAGGTGCGCGGCCCGGCATGGAGGCAGAGCACCCGCGCACGCAGACCGGTCGTCCCCGACGTCTTCGGCACGGTTGGCCTGGCAGGACGTCGGTGGAGCGGGCCTCGAGTGGGGTGGTGCTTGGCTTCCTCGTTTTGCGCGTGCACCAGACGCGCCCGCAAGGCGGCGACGCCTCCTCGGATTCGTACTGCTACCGCCGCTGACCGCTTGTGCGGCGGGTGCCGCCGTGGTGGCGAGGCCTCTGCCTGTCATGCCGGCGCATGGGCGTTCCGGGGGGCCCGTATGTCTTTGGTCAAGCTGCTCGGGTGTGATTCCGGGGCGTCTGGAACGATGTGTCCGTGCATGCTGATGATCAGGTTGGTGAGGGCGTCCCCGCGGAGCTCGCAGCGTTCCTGCGGGGTGCGGTTGACGGCCGCCCGGTGAAGATCGCTCCTTCCGTGTGTGGGTGCGGCGGCCGTGTGTTCTTCGTGTTGGTCAATGCGTCCGGAGCGGAACGGGAGTGCTCTGGCTGCAGCAGCCGCGCGTTCATCGCGGATAGCGAGGAGTACTGGAACGAGGAGTCCTGGGAGGACGACGAGCCCGGTGCGGCCGGCTGCCCCTGCGGGAGCGAGGAGTTCGAGGCCGCGGTCGCGTTCTCACTCGGCGGCGACGGATCGGTCCGCTGGGTGACCGTGGGCCTGCGGTGCATCAAGGACGGATTCTGCGGGACCTATGCCGACTGGAAGATCGACTACAGCCCCACGGAACACCTCTTGACCATGGTCTAGGTCTGCGGAGCGACGGCCCGGACCGGCTGCGGTTCGTAGTAGGTGCCGTCGCGGAGCATCGCGAAGAGGACGTCTGCCCGGCGCCGGGCGAGGCAGAGCAGGGCTTGGGTGTGGTGTTTGCCCTGGGTGATCTTCTTGTCGTAGTAGGCCCGCGATGCCGGGTCGCCCAGGGCGGCGAACGCGGAGAGGAAGAAGGCACGTTTGAGCTGCTTGTTTCCTCTCCTGGAGGGCTGTTCGGATTCTCGGGACTCCGGGCAGGTGAACCTTCCCCTTGATCGTGGACACCTGGAGACTGGGACCTGAGGTTCCAGAGGAAGTAGCACCAGGTGGGAAGCAAGTACACGAAGCGGTACA
>NZ_JBEYFS010000310.1:0-10964 GCF_040634475.1 Streptomyces sp. NPDC007095 | reverse complement strand
ACCACGGCACACCAACTCGCCGCGATCGCCGGGCACGACCCCACCCTCCCCTAATCCCCACCAAGATCGACGAGTTATTGATCGGCAGGCCCCTGACTCACGCCTGGCCCGCGCAGCCGGACAGAGCAATTCAGCACGCGAAGAGCCCGGTGAACCTACCCTCAGGTTTGGGTGGGCCCATCGGGCTCTCTCGACGCACTACCGGCAGCACTTACCGCTGCACGTAGATCACGTAGATCAGCTGGCTGGTTACAACCAGGAGAAGGTACGGCTCTCCAAGCCGATCGCGGATGACGTGCACCTCATGATGCCTCTGCGGCGAGGCCACCACGTCGGGCCGGCGAGCCGGGACCCCTACGTGGCTGTAGTCGGGACGGGTTTGTCGGGTGCGCGAAGTGACGTACCTCCATCCGCGCGCACACCAATCCAGAGCATCCAATCCGAGAATGAACGGATGCAAAACTACGACGAGACATTCGCCAACCGGAGCGAGAGACTCGCCCGTTGACTTCAGAATCTCGAAGATTGCATGGATAATCCCCACGGCCACTCCTTCGATCACCGACTCCATGCCGGATTTCAAAGAAGGAGCCAGCTCTCAAGAAGTTGGTGACCTTGCGATCACGGTGAGAGTGGCCCAAGTTGCGCTATTCCTAGGGACGAAGTCCCGTCCGGGATGAGACGAAGTCTCACCTCGGTTGATCTTTCGTCTGACGATGAAGACTTGCGGAGGCTAGGCAGCCAAGTCTCAGGGATGTCCGTTGGGATGAGGAAGTCGGCGGCACCTGGTCCCCATAACTCCCCGTCCACGTTGGGGAGTCGACTACCTCGATTCTTCGAGATTGCCACATCGGATATGGGAGTGCCACTCAGGCCGGAGTGATGAACCTCGCCACCAAAAGATCTTGATTACCCGAGGTAACCCTGGGAATCTTCTGCAAGCGGGGTGGACCCCAATCCGGCCTCAGAAGTCCCGACATGGCCGTGACAGCTACCGGCCCAACCGCAGAGCCCGGCCCAGAAAGTTGTTCGCCCGAGTGCCCGGATGCCTGACGTACTTGACATACACCACTTGCCCGTCGACCTCGAACCTGAGCACCCCCTTCGCCCTGCGCGGGCGGATGATGTGCGGGCGGGTGCCCTCAAACACGAACAGCGTGGCGGGGTGGTCGCAGGTGATGACGCCCTGCAGGCCGCGCCGCCCCTCTTCGATGTGCCAGTCGATGTAGTCGCCCATGCTGCCCGGTGCCTGCGCGCGGGCGATGTCCGCCACCCGGCGCGTGCGCTCGGCGAGACGCCGCTCAACGATGCCGCCACGCAACCGCAGCAGCCGAGCGAGCCGGCCCGGATCCAGGCGCACGTCCACGCTCACGACTCGTCACCTGCCGGGCATCCACAGGACGGCAGGGCCACGGTCACTCGCTGCTCGACACCAACGCACTGCCCCTCGGGGCCGAGGACCCGCAACTGCCCCATCATGAATTGCTGGCCGCGCCGCCCTCCCCCCGTGTCCGGGAAGCAGCACATCACCGCGTTGATCACCGACGTGGCGTCCACGTGCACGATCCGCGCCGCCTCCGCCTGCTCCTCACACGACGGCGGGCACCCGTTCTCGGTGAACGTCGGCGCGCACCGCAGCAGCGTGATGACGTACTCGGCGGCCTGCCGCACCGGCAGACAATTCCGGCTCCCGAGGACGTCCTTCGTCTCCGCCGGGAACGCCGACGTCGGGAACAGGCGGTCCAGGTTCACCGTCAGCTGGCCCGGCGTCTGCGCCCCGGAGCAGTCGGACGTGCAGTTGTCCCACGCCGGCTTGCCGGGCACGACGCACGCCACGCACGGACAGCCCGGCTGCCCGTCCACCTTCACGGCCGTCTCCGTCAGAACCGCGCACACGCACGCCAGGAGCTGCTGCGCGATGTCGTCAATGGCGAGCGGACTCAGGGCCATTGCTGCACCCTCGGGGTCTTGAAGTCCGGCGAGTAGACCCGCGACGGCGACGTGAGCCGGTACGGGTTCACGACGCTCAACCACAGGTCGACGAGCGGCAGCCCGGTGCGGCCCTGCTGGTAGATGAGGATCGGGTCCCCGAAGTCCAGCTCCACGCCCTGACGGATGAAGCGGGCCGCGGCTCGCGGGGTGGCCTTGCAACCGCATGACCCGCCGCCGCAGCCCTTGAGGAGATGGCAGGTCAGCTCCGACACCGCGGCGACCGCCGCCTCGTCGACCGGCAGGCCGATCCGGTAGACCACGGTGAACGTGTCGGGCTCGCCGGGCGCGGCCGCCGTGTCCTGGCAGTCCGGCCAGCAGCCGCCGCCGACGCGCACCAGCCGGCCCGCCGCGTCGACGCGGTACTGCTCGGGGGCAAGGACCTGGCCGCCGATGTCGACCGACGTGATGTCGTAGACCGGCCCGGGCAGGTAGACCTCGCACAGCTCGCCGCATGAGCAGTCCGACCGGCAGCCGCACACCGACGCGTTGCGCCACAGGCCGTCTGTGCCGATGTACGGGATCCATAGGCCGGTGCCCGCGCTGGTCTGGAACGAGACGGACGACGAGGACTCCAGACAGGCCCGCCTGCACGGCCGCACGGTGACCGGGCACGGGCCAATCCGGCGGCCGGACAAGGCAAAGAGGATCTGCGAGGCGATGAGCGTCCAGCGCTCCACGTCCTCGGGATCCGCGCCCTCGACGTCACAGCACAACTTCGTTGGCCATGCGTGACACGGGCCTGTCTGGAGTGGCATCAGCGCCCCCGCAGCTCGTAGGTGGAAGGCAACGGGAACCGGGTGCGGATCACGCGGCCGACTTCACCGTTGGCGAAGCTGTCCGGCATCGTCGACAGGAACGGGGAGGAGCGGTCGAACCGGGGCTGACGGTGCATGACCTTCACGTCGTCGATCCGCTCGCCGCCGATCTCGCTCAAGTTCCCGAACATTGTCCGCTTGTGCAGCACGTCCAGGTGGCGGCCCGCTTCCAGGGCGCGCAGCATGCCGGTCTTACTGATTTCGAGCGGCACGTGTAGCTCGTACGACAGCGGGTCGTCGTACCCGTGGTCGGCCAGCAGATCACGCGTCTCCCGCATGCCCCGCAGATACGAGCCGGAGGCCCGGGCCGCGTAGTACGACTCGGTCTCGCGGACGGGCCCCCGGTGCAGTACCGGCATCTCGTCGAGGCGCTCCATGACGAACATGTCGTCGTTGGCGTACAGGAATGTCTCGCTGATCTCCGGGTGCTCACAGGCCGCCCGCACCGCCGCGGTGGTGTTGGCGTACTTTGTGCCCGTCTGTCGGGTCGGGATGAAGCGGACCCCGTCGAGCCAGGACGGCTTGTAGCCGACGATCCACACGTGCCGGTGCGGGAGGTTCTCCTCCCAGCCCCTCAGCGCGTAGCGGAGTTGCTGGTTGGAGGGCCCCTCCCGCACGGGCACGACCAGGTCTGGCGCCTCCATGTCAGGCGCAGAGGACCGGGACGTAGTCGCAGACCGGCGCGGGCGGCGGCACGGAGGTGAGGAAGTAGCGCCGGTGGCAGTTCGACCCGAGCGGGGTGAGTATCTTGCCGCCGGTGCCGGCCGCGTCGATCGGCATGACGTCGTACGGGCCGACGCCCCACCCGCCACCGGTCCGGGTGGCGCCGGTGAGCTGGAGCGTGACCGCCTCGCTGCCGATCTCCAGGTCGCCGAGCAGGCCGTTGGTCACCCAGGGCAGCAGGTAGTAGAGCCACGCCCCGCCCGTCCCCGCGGTCTGACAGACGTCCTCGCCGAGAGCCTCCGCCCAGAACTCCAGCGCGAAGCCGGTGCGGCACTGCACGGAGCAGTCGTCGTAGCCGATGGGCTTGCCGTCGAAGCCGAAGACCACCGGGTTGCCCGTGGTGATCTCAAGGAACTCGGGCGACACCGAGAAGAAATTGACCTCCAGATCGTAGCCGTTGAACGTCGGGCAGCCCTTCTTGAAGCCGCACTGGCGGCCGTTCGCCGCCTTGTACGACACGTCGTCGCCGTCGTCCACGTTCGCGTTCATCGCGATGGACGCCAGGCAATCGAACACGAACCCGTTGTCCTCGCCGCAGACGGGGCGGCCACAGGAGTCGAGTCTCGTCACCCGCACGGTGTCGAGGTTGGCGATCAGGGGGCAACTCACTTGGGCCCTCCAACACAGGGGTTGGTGAGCCCGGCCCACAACCAGCGGCTTCGCTTCAAGATTCTAGCTGTGGCCGGGCTCTGCGTGCCTGGCCACAGCGGATGGGCAGTCAGGCGTCGCGCAGCGTCGCAACACTGGTGCCTTACTGCTCGCCGGACGGCTCCTGCGGCGCCGGGATGGTGATCACCCCGGCCACCTCGCTGTACTCGGCCTCCTCGACCTCCCGATAGCCGTCCGGAATGACCGCGAAGACATCAGCATCGCCGCTCAGCGAGATCCAGCCACCGGCGTCGTTCACGAAGTAGCGCATGGTCCAGGCTCCTTAGCGGGTCATCGCGATCAGGTCGGTGTCCGTGATCCACTGGTTGAACGTGACGGTCCCGGCCGTCACGCGGACCGCCGGGTAGACGCGCACCGAGTAGCCGGTGTGCGGGGGCAGCACGGCCGCCTGCGAAACACCGAACGAGTACCGCTCGTGGCGGGCCGGACCGTTGGCGAGAACGCTGTGCGTCAGCCGCACGGCCAGGCCGCCGCCGTTGATCTGCACGGCGTAACCGAGGTCAAACTGGGCGTTCGCTGGCCGTGAGTTCGACGTGGCCGGTGAACCGCGTGCTGAACGAGATGCCCCGGCAGGCGCTCAGGGAATCCGCGGTGTAGGTGCCCTCGGACCAGGCGGTGGAGTCGACGAGGACGAAGCCGACCGTGACGCCGATGGTCGGCGTGCCGAGTGGGTGGTTCTGCTGGAGGGTGGCGGCCGCCGACGAGTGCTCGGGCGGTGTCCACAGTGCGCCGCTGGTCGGGTCGCACTTGAGCGTCGAGTTCGCGACCGGGTCACAGTTCCAGTCGTCGGTCCACGGCTGCGAGCCGGCGATGGGGAAGGCGGCCAGCGGCGTCGCCGCGGTGCCGTTGCCCTGGAGGCCACAGCCATCCAGCGGCGGGTCGGGCGGCACGAACAGGCCGCCGTCCGTTCCGAATGCGACCTGGTTGCCCGCGTCCGTCGACAGTCGCGCCTCGACCTCGCCAGTGCCCGGGGTGTACGCGGCGCCGTCCCCGGCCGTGATGCACGTCCGGACGTCTGCGCACTCCACGTACAGGCCGTCGGGGTCTTCGTGGAGGAGGTTGGAGCCGCCGCCGGGCGGGGCCGGGTCGAGGATCACGTCGGCGGCCACCTGGTACGGGTCGGCGGCCGTGCCCGTGCCGGTCACCGTGGCGTCCACCGTCGGAGTGCCGGCGGCCTCGAGCGCCGTCGAAGCGGCGGGCGTGTAGAGGCCGCCGTCGCCGCCGAATACCGCGGGTTCTCGGGGCGGCCGTCGGCGGGCAGCCGGTCGGCCCCGGACCGCATCCGCAGCTCAGCGGTCCTGCGCGCGTCCCACAGATGGCGGTGCAGGTCGAGACGGAACCGGCGGCTGGGACGGGGGTGCGGATGCCGGCGGAGACCGGCCTCGAAGTGGGATCGGCCGTGAGATCCGTCGCGGGGTCCGTCGTGCGGTGCGGCCCACAGGGCGAGGCTGATCCGCTGGCCGCCGTCCGCCCAGGCCGGTGGAGTGCGGACCACGAGGTGCACCGGACCTACGCCGTCACGGCCTTGGGCGTCGTACCGAGCCAGGGCGATGGTCAGCCCCGGGCGCAGCAACCCGTGCGGAGCGATCCTCGGCATGTGCCAGCGCAGCAGGTCGGGAGCCAGATGGCGGAGATCGGCCCGGACCCGAGCGGCGAGGTCGTGGCCGTAAGCACGCGCCACGGAACGCAGGTTGAGATCGACATCGATGCCTGCGGCGGCGCACGCCCCCGCCCAGTCCCCGGCACGGCGGCGGGCGGTCGCAGTCTCGATCATGGCGGGCGGCACGGCGAACTCTCGCACGGGCAGCCAGAAGGAAAGGCGGGAATCCCCATTCGCGGTCTGAGTGAGCATCAGCACTCACCTTGCGCGGATGGGACCCCCGTTCTGCCGACAGAGTGAGTCATCATCGCGGGGAGCCTAGCGCTCCTGACCGTGATCTGTCAGATGTTTTCGCCTGGCACCTCCTGGTGAGCGAGCGCCTGGCGTTGCGCAGTGAGGGGTTCCGTCGGGTTGCGCAGCCCCTCCGCGGCGTCCGAGACACGCTGGATGAGGTCGAAGAAGACGGTCTGCTCCTCGGCGGAGAGCGGGGCCAGGAAGACCTGGTTCATACGCGCCGTACGCACGGTCAGCTTGCGGTGTGTACGCGTCCCCTCGTCGGTGAGGCGCAGCAGGAAGCGCCGGCCGTCCTGCGGATCGCGCACCTTGTCGAGCAGGCCCCGGCGACCGAGCCGGCTGATCACCTCGGCGATGGTCGACCGGTCCAGGCCCACCCGCTCCCCCACCGTGCGCTGATCCAGTCCCGGCTCCGCGACCAGCGCGTTCAGGACTGCGAACTGCGGAGAGGTGATCCCCTCGGAAACCATCGTGTTCCACAGCAGATAGTGGGCCTGCTGGAGTCGCCGGGCGAGGTGCCCGGGGTGGGTGGTGAGGTCCACCGCGGCCATGTGCGCTCCCCCTGGGTGAGTCCGTCATTTCGTTGGTGCACTGAACGATACCGCGCATCACACGGATGCGTACCAGCGTGTTCATGGTCGCCCACCCGCCAGTCCCCTGGAAGTCTTGACGACTCGGGCCGCTGATGGCAGCGTGAGTGAAACCTCGCAGGAATAATCAGTGCCCTGAGTAATTGAGGGACTGGAAGCTTGGAAGAGATGGGGCTTCACGGATGGACAAGGTGGTCGCCACAGCCTTGGAGGCGGTGGCCGATGTGCCGGACGGCGCGACCCTCGCGGTCGGCGGTTTCGGCCTGAGCGGTGTACCGAACGTGCTGATCGAGGCGCTGTACGAGCGCGGGGTCGGCGGCCTGGGCGTGGTCTCCAACAACTGCGGGGCGATGGAGTCCGGGCTCGCGGTGCTGCTGTCCGCCGGGCGGATCGCGCGGGTGACCGGCTCCTACATCGGGGCGAACAAGGAGTTCGCGCGGCAGTATCTGGCGGGTGAGCTGGAGGTGGAGATGATCCCGCAGGGCACGCTCGCGGAGCGGTTGCGGGCGGGCGGTGCGGGGATCCCCGCCTTCTACACCCCGGCCGGGGTCGGCACCCAGGTCGCGGACGGCGGCCTGCCCTGGCGCTACGACGGCTCGGGCGGGGTGGCGCTGGCGTCGCCTCCGAAGGAGGTGCGTGAGTTCGACGGCACCGAGTACGTGCTGGAGCGCGGTATCCGCACCGACTTCGCGCTGGTCCGGGCGGCGAAGGGCGACCGGCACGGGAACCTGGTGTTCAGCAAGTCCACCCGGAACTTCAACCCCCTCGCGGCGATGGCGGGCAGGGTGACGATCGCCGAGGTGGAGGAGCTGGTCGAGCCCGGCGGGATCGACCCGGACGCGGTGCATCTGCCGGGGGTCTTCGTGCAGCGGGTCGTCGCGCTGACTCCGGAGCAGGCCGCCGCGAAGATGATCGAGAAGAGGACGGTGAGCGGCTGATGGCGTGGACACGCGAGGAGATGGCGGCCCGTGCGGCACGCGAACTCCAGGACGGCCAGTACGTCAATCTCGGAATCGGACTGCCGACGCTGATCCCCAACCACCTCCCGGCCGGCGTCGAGGTGATCCTCGAGTCGGAGAACGGGATCCTCGGTACCGGCCCCTACCCCGCCGAGGACCAGGTCGACCCGGACCTCATCAACGCCGGCAAGGAGACCGTGACGGTCCTTCCTGGCGCCTCCTTCTTCGACTCGGCGCTGTCGTTCTCGATGATCCGGGGCGGGCACATCGACGTGGCCGTGCTCGGCGCGATGCAGGTGTCCGCGGGCGGCGACCTGGCGAACTGGGCCGTACCGGGGAAGATGATCACCGGGATCGGCGGGGCGATGGACCTGGTCCACGGTGCCCGCACCGTCATCGTCGTCATGACCCACACCGCCAAGGACGGCACCGCGAAGATCCTTCAGGAGTGCGCGCTGCCGCTCACCGGCAAGGCGTGCGTCAACCGGATCATCACCGACCTCGGCGTCCTCGACGTCACCGACGAGGGGCTGGTGCTCATCGAGGCCGCGCCCGGCGTCACGGTCGGGGAGATCGTGGCCAAGACCGCCGCCAAGCTGACCGTCGCGGAGGGCCTGCAGTGAACACCGTGTACATCGTCGACGCCGTACGGACCCCGATCGGCCGCTACAACGGCGCCCTGGCGAGCGTGCGCCCGGACGACCTGGCCGCCCACGCCATCCGTGAACTCCTGGCCCGGACCCCGGACTTGGACCCGTCCCGGATCGAGGACGTGTACTTCGGCAACGCCAACGGCGCCGGTGAGGAGAACCGCAACGTCGCCCGCATGGCCGCGCTGCTCGCGGGCCTGCCCACCTCGGTGCCCGGGGTGAGCGTCAACCGGCTGTGCGCCTCCGGACTCGAAGCCGTCATCCAGGCCGCCCGTGCCATCGCGGTCGGGGATGCCCACATCGCCGTGGCCGGTGGTGTGGAGTCGATGACCCGCGCGCCGTACGTCCTGCCCAAGAGTGACCGGCCCTTCCCCGCCGGACACACCGAGCTGTACTCCACGACCCTCGGCTGGCGCATGGTCAACCCGAGGATGGACCCCCGGTGGACCATCCCCCTCGGCGAGTCCGCCGAACTCATCGCAGACAAACACAAGATCGGCCGCGAGCAGCAGGACGAATACGCCCTAGGCAGCCACCGCAAGGCGGCGAAGGCCCAGCAGGAGGGCCTGTTCGACCGCGAGATCACCCCCGTGCCGGTCCCCCAGCGCAAGGGCGACCCGGTCGTCTTCACCGCCGACGAATCCGTCCGCCCCGACGCCTCCCCCACCGCCATGGCCAGGCTCAAGCCGTCCTTCCGCACCACCGACGGCACCGTCACCGCGGGCAACGCCTCCCCCCTCAACGACGGCGCCGCCGCCCTCCTCCTGACCGATGAGGAAGGCCTCGAAGCCACCGGCCGTGAGCCCCTCGCCCGCATCCGAGCCACCGGCGTCTCCGCGACCGACCCCCAGTACTTCGGACTCGCCCCCGTCGAAGCCGTCACCCGTGCCCTGGCCAAAGCCGGCAAGACCTTCGCGGACCTGTCCGTCCTCGAACTGAACGAGGCCTTCGCCGCCCAGGTCCTCGGCTGCCTCGCCGAATGGCCCGAGTTCGACCCCGCGATCCTCAACCCCCAGGGCGGCGCGATCGCCCTCGGCCACCCTCTGGGCGCATCCGGCGCCCGCCTCGCCGGCACCGTCGCCCACCAGCTCGCCCGTCAGGGCACCGGCACCGGCGTCGCCACCCTCTGCATCGGCGTCGGCCAGGGCCTCGCCCTCGTCCTCGAACGATAGGAAGTCGACCATGGCCCTCACCCAGTCGGACATCGACGTCGAGATCAAGGATCTCCAGGACGCGTACGACAAGGCGGTCGCCGGCGGAGCGCCGGTTCGAAACCACCCTTCGCGCGACTACCCCCCGTACCGCAGCTCCCTGCTGCGCCACCCCAAGCAGCCGCTGGTCGCCGTCGACGGCGGCGACCCGGAGACGGTCGAGCTGTCGGGTCCGGTGTTCGGCGTCACCGACATCACCGAGCACGACAGCGACCTGACCATCCAGCACCGGGGCGAGCCGATCGGCGAGCGCATGACCGTCTCGGGCCGGTTGCTCGACCGCGACGGGCGTCCCGTGCGCGGTCAGCTCATCGAGATCTGGCAGGCCAACGCCGCCGGTCGTTACGCCCATCTGCGCGAGCAGCACCCGGCGCCGCTGGACCCCAACTTCACCGGTGTCGGGCGCACTCTGACGGACGATCAGGGCCGGTACAGGTTCACCACGATCAAGCCGGGCCCCTACCCGTGGGGTAACCACACGAACGCGTGGCGGCCCGCGCACATCCACTTCTCGGTCTTCGGTACGGCGTTCACCCAGCGGCTGATCACCCAGATGTACTTCCCGAGCGACCCGCTGTTCCGCTACGACCCGATCCTGCAGTCCGTGACGGACCGGGCGGCGCGCGACCGTCTGATCGCCGCCTACCGGCACGATCTCTCCCAGCCCGAGTTCTCCATGGGCTACGAGTGGGACATCGTCCTCGACGGCCCCTCCGCCACCTGGATCGAGGAAGGTCGTTGACCATGACCGAGCGGTTGCTCCCCACCCCGTCCCACACCATCGGACCCTTCTACGGCCACGCGCTGCCCTTTCCCGACGGCGGTCAGGTCGCGCCGCAGGGCCACCCCGAGGCGATCACCCTGCACGGGTACGTGCTCGACGGCGCGGGCAAGGTGATCCCGGACGCCCTCCTGGACTTCTGGCAGGCGGCGCCCGACGGCTCCCTCAAGGGTGCACCCGGCTCGATGCGCCGCGACCCGTCGACGGGCGGCTTCCTCGGCCGGAACGGCGTCGGCTTCACGGGCTTCGGCCGGGTCGCCACGGACGCCGACGGTCAGTACGCGCTGCACACCCTGCCGCCGGGCAATGCCGGACTTCCGTACATCAGCGTGTGTGTGTTCGCGCGTGGTCTGGTGCACCACCTCTTCACCCGCGCATACCTCGCCGACGGAGCCGACCCGCTGCTCGACTCGCTCCCGGCCGACCGGCGCGCCACGCTGATCGCGGCCGAGGGCGCGAACCGGACGTACCGTTTCGACATCCGCCTTCAGGGCGAAGGCGAAACGGTCTTCCTGGAGTTCCAGTGACAGCTGCCGGCCCGGTCCGTTCCGAGTCCGACGCCGACGCCGGGCTGCTCGCCCCCGGGTGGGCGGGCTCCCCCGCGGCGTCCGTGACCCGCAAGGCCCCGTTCACCGCCCTGGACTACCTGTGCGCCCGCGCGATCACAGCGAACTGGCTCC
>NZ_JBEYFS010000309.1:0-11223 GCF_040634475.1 Streptomyces sp. NPDC007095 | reverse complement strand
CAGAAGTAGTACCGGCGCTTGCACTTCGGGCAGGTCTGGCGAGCGGCCATCGCACGGTCCAGCGCCCATTCCTGAGCGATCGTGGGGACCCTCTTGGGCTTCGCCAGATCGAGGCGGACCAGATAGCCGCGGGTGGGGTGCCGGCACGACCAGTCGGGCCGGTTGAGGCACAGCCTGCAGCGCAGGATCCCGACCGGGCTCTGACCGCCTGGGCTGAGGTTCATGTCGCGTAACTGCCGCCGTGTGACGAGGCCTTCGGGTAGTTCGCGGCGGTCGTATTCCGGCAGGCCCGACTGGTCGCGCGGGATCTGCTTCACCTCGCGGCGGCGCCGCTTCTTCCGGGGGCGCGGCATCACTGCCTCCAGGCGCCGGGCAGCCGGACGGGGCGGTGCGGGTAGCGGGGGCCGGGGTGCTGCGGGCGGGGCCGGCCGATCCGGCGGCGCGGTCTGGGGATGAGCACGGGCAGTCCTCCAGGCGTCGGTGGGCAGGAAGCAGTGCGTCCCGCCGACGGTGTTCGTCGGCGGGACGCAGGGGCGGTGCTGGCGGCCGGTCGGCCTGTCCGGTCCTCGCCCGCCCCGAGGTTGCGGGGGGGCGAGGACCAGGCGGAGCGACCGGGGGGTCAGCGCTGGAGCGGGTGGATGTTGTCGGGTTCGTCGTCGTAGTCGTCGCCCGCCGGGGCGGGGGCGGGGAGGGTGGCGTGGAGGTGGAGCGCGGGGTTGAACTGCGGCTGGAACTGCGGCGGGTGGTTGTGGACGATGGGCCGCAGGGTCAGGCCGCGCAGGGCGACGATGCTGGCCAGGGCCCACATGAGGGCGGCGATTCCGGTGGCTGCGGCGCGACCTCCAGCCGGGGAGGCGGACCAGATCATCGCGAGGCTGCCGCAGCCGAAGAGCACCCAGGTGATGCGGGCGCCGGCGTTGCCGAAGAAGCCGCCGATGAGTCCGAGCAGTCCGGCGAGCTGCCAGAAGGCGTACAGGGCGGCCGGGGCGACGGTGAGGTGGGCGGCCTGCTGGGCGAAGAAGACCCGGACCGGGTGGTCGACGGTGCCCCACAGGCCGTTTCCGGCGCCGGTGGGGGAGTCCGGGACGGTGGAGAGGCCCTTGAGTGCGGCGCTGGTGATGTCGCCGGCGGTGTCCACCATCATGACGATGAGGGAGATCCCGACCAGCAGGCCGGTCGCCTTGATCCAGTTGGCGATCTCGTGCCATCCGGCGTGCCGGGCCTTCAGCAGTTCCTCCCACCGCTGGTAGAGGAAGCCGCCTTCCTCCCAGGACTCCTTCCACGCGGTGCGCAGCCGTGCCAGGCGCGGCTTGTCCTCGATGGCGACCGGTAGTTCGGGCAGGTCGATGATGCTGTTCGGGCGGTGCTGTCCGTTGACCGGCTTGTCGTTGGTGGGCATGGTGGCGGCTGCTCCTTCGCTGGAGGGTCGGTGGGTGAGCGCTTGGTGTTCCGGCCGGGTGGCCTGCCCCCGCGTCCGGCCCCCCGGGTGTGCGGGGTTCGGGCGCGAGGCAGGGAACCCGGAGGCGGGTTACAGGCCGCGGGCGTCGGCGAGGTTGGCGGCCTGGTCGACCATGCGGACCGGGATGCGGCCGTTTGCCCAGGAGTCGTTGAAGCGGGGCACGGAGTCGACGTCGTCGCCGAACTTGCGGCGGATCGCGTCCATCAGCACGGCGACGGCTCCGGCTTCCAGGCCGCTGTTGCCGCGGGCCTCGGCTCGGATGGCTCCGAGCATGCAGCGGGCTCCGTCGGCGTCGACCAGGGCGTCCTTGCACCAGCCGCCGGTGAGCAGCCGGTGGTGAGCGCGTTGCAGAAGGGCCGCGACCGGGGTCGGGTAGGACTGCGGCGGCTGGAGCGTCGGGGTCAGCGGGACGGTGACGACGTCGGTCAGGTCGGCGGGCTCGGTCTCGATGTGCGCCGTGTTGACCTCGTAGGCGACCTTGGCTTCGTCCAGCCGCACGCTCATCGCCGCGCTGATGAACACCAGGCGTTCCTCGATGGACAGTGCCGTCGGCGGCGCGGGCGGCGCGGTGGTCGAGGCGGTCTGGTCTATGGCGGGATGGGTCTGAGGCATCGGGGCTCCCTGGAGGCGTCGAAGGCGCGGGGACAGGTGGCGCCTTCGACGCCGGCGGCCGGGGCGGTTTCAGATGCTGGAGATCCAGCCGGTGACGGCGCCGATCGCGTCCCGGATGGTGGGCGCGGCGCCGGTGGAGGCGAGGAAGAAGCCGAACAGGGCGCAGGCCAGGGCGTTCGAGAGGCGTACGTAGCCGCCCCGGATGAGGACGAAGACGACGATGCCGAGCAGGACGACGGCGGAGATCGATACGGCCACGAGCGGTTTGTCCTTCCAGGTGTGCGCAGGGCCCGGCCGGTGCGGCCGGGCCCTGCGCGGGTGTGTGGGGGTGAGTCAGACGCCGGAGAGGTTCTTGATGGCCTCCAGCGCCTGGCGGGGAGAGGTGACCGCGTCGCGGCGTGCGGCGGACTTCCCACCGCCGCGGCGCTTGCCGCCGCCCTTCTTGGGCGCGTCGTCGTCCCCGTCCTCGTCATCGGGCTCGTCGCCGAACTCGCCGGGCCGGGGCGGCTCGGTCCAGTCGAACCACAGGTCCCGCGCTTCGAGCTCGCGGATCTCGTGGTCGGTCAGGGTGGCGATGGTGTCGGGGAAGTAGTCCTCGAGGCCGGCCTTGAAGTCCATGAACAGCGTGCGCAGGACCTCGGGCTGCTTGGCTTCGACGATCCATCCGGCGCCGCCGGTGTTGGAGTTGGCGGGCGGCTCGGGCTCGCCGCGCATCACCCGCTCGATCCGGCCCGCCTCGGCAGGGGAGAAGGAGCGGGGGAGCGGGTCGGGGGTGTTCTCGGGCGAGATACCGAGGGCCTTGAACATGTCGGCGACCTTCTTCGGCGCGACCTTCAGCACGACGGGAATGCAGTTCTCGCGCAGGTTCTCGCACAGCAGCTGCGTGAACCCGTCCTGCACGTAGATGGACTGGCCGGCCACCTTGATGCCGATGCCGTACTTGCGGCCCTTGATCGAGACGCGTTCGGCGAGGTCCATGATCTCCGCGCCGTAGTCGCCGTTGCGGGCGGCGGAGAGGAACTCATCGAGGTAGGCGGACAGCATCCGGTAGGGGCAGCCCGGCAGGTTGGGGTCCCAGTCGTAGACCCGGCCGTCTTCCCACGGCATCTCGCCGCGGATCTCCATCAGTGCGTCCAGGGTGCGCAGGAGCCGGATCATGTAGAGCGCGCCGACGCCGTAGCGGTCGGTGTAGCCGCCCAGCGTGGCTGCCTTCTCATCCGGGGCTTCCGCGGCCAGCCAGACCACCGCACCGAACAGGGCGTCGGCGGCGACGTGCAGGCCCATCAGCTGGGTTTTGCCGCCGCCGGAGGGGGCGACGAAGATGCCGTGGGCGGCGCCCCGGTCGGTGTAGACGCGGTTGCGGGCGGGCTGGCCGTTGCCGAGGTAGCCGGTCACCCAGCGGCCGTCCTTGTCCGGGGTGAGCAGCTCCCGGGTGGCGGGGAAGATCTGCGCGAGCGGCGAGCTGTCCCACAGGGAGACCAGGACCTGGTTGCCGTCGACGGTGACGAACAGCCGGCCTTCGTCGTACTTGGTCTTCAGCGCGGCAGCCAGGGAGTGCTGGTTGACGCGCGGCTCGCCCAGCTCGTCGGGGACCTGGGCGATGTAGTGGGTGACCTTGCGCTCCTGGTCGCGGACCTTCTTCACGAACTGAGAGCCGGGCACGGGCCCGCCGGTGGCCCCGATCCGGTCGGCCCACCACTCGTGGGTGGTGGGGGCCTTGCGGCGGCGCTCGTTCATGTCGGGGGTGACGTGGACTTCCTTCCAGCCGGGGCCGCCCTCGCGGCCGTACTGCCGGACCACCTCTTCGATCCGCACGTCGGCGACCTCGACACCGAACGCCGCGGCGACATCTGCGTCGGTGAGTCCGGAGATCGGCCGTCCGGCCTCGGAGGCGCGCAGCAGCAGCGACAGGTCGTTGGGCATGCCCTCGTGCGGGGTGGCCGTGATGACGATGGTGCGGCCGGGCAGGCCGCGGGCCTCCCAAAGCCAGCGGACCTGGCGGGTGAAGGCGTCGGCGCCGTCGTCCGGCTGCGCCAGCGACGGCTCGGGTGCGGGCTGCAGCTGTGGCGCGGGGGCCGGGGCGGCGAGAGCGGGCCGGTGACGGCGGCGGGTGTGCCGGGAGAACGGCATCACCAGCAGGCCGGCCGCCGCCCACCCGGCGGCGAGCAGACCGTCCATGCACCACGGGCCCCAGCCGATCGTGTGCCGCGCGGCGATGTCGACGGCGGCCGCGAACACCAGCGGCGACCAGCGCAGGGCCTTGCGTCCCGCGCCAGACTCATCGCTCCTGTAGGCCAGGACCCAGCCGCCGACGCCGGCGGCGCCTGCCAGCTGCACGACCGTGTTGACGGGGCTGTCGGCGAAGAGGTTCGGTGCCGCGGCGAGGACCGGGGCGGTCAGGGTGTAGAGGGTGCGCTCCAGGGCGACGCTGCGTGGCACGGACACGGGTGTTTCTCCTTCGGAAGATGGCGATGGGCGGCCCCGCCGTCGGTGGCGGGGCCGCCCATCAGGGGTTTCGGTGGGGGCGGGTCAGTGGGCGAAGAAGCCCGGCTTGGGGGTGCGCTCCTTGCGGCCGGAGCGGATGTCGTCCAGGCCCTCGTACAGCCGGGCGTGCGTACGCCGCGTGTCATGGGCGAGGTAGGAGACTTCCTGCGCCGTCTCGTGGAGCTTCTGCACTTCGACGGCGGCGCCGCCCAGGGCGACGGACACCTGGTTCGTCATCTCGATGAACTTGCGGTCCAGCTCCGCGTTGGCGATGTCCGTGGCCAGGCCCTCAGCGCGCTGTGCGTTCGTGCGCATGCCGCGCAGCAGTGCCTCGAGCTCGTTGCTGGCCAGGTCCATGGCCGTGCCCAGTGTCTTGAGCTTGTGCTGGACGGCCTTGTAGCGGTTGTCTCCGTCTGTCTGGGAGACGGCCTTGTCGCCGCCCACCGGGGAGTCGATCCAGTAGCCGGGAGGCACGAGGTCGTTCATCAGCGAGGTCCTTTCCTAGTCGTGGTGGGCAGCTGCGGAGGCGTGGGCCAGGCCCGCGTCGTCCATGGCCCGGATGTCCTCGCCGTAGACGCGGCCGACCGACATGGCGGCGAGCCGGGCGGCCTCCGAGGCGATCTCGCACTCGGTGGCGCACCGTTCGGCCAGCTGCTTCATGCGGTCTGCGGCGTCGGCCAGGTCGGTGATCTGGTTGACGACCTCGGTGGCGATGTTGTGGTCGCCGACCAGGTCGGCCGCCATGTCCCGCAGGGCGTCGGCGACCTTGCCGAGCGCGACGGCCAGGTCCTGGGCGCGGTCCTTGTCGAGCCCGGCGGCGATCGCGATGTTCACGATCTCCATCAGGTACTCGCCGAAGGTGATGTCGGTGCGGTGCTTGGCCGCCATGCCGGTCTGGCCCGAGGTGGGCTTGCTGACCTCCGATGCCACGGAGTCCTCCTGTGCAGTGGGTCGGCTGGTTCCGGGACGCTGGGTGTGCGGCTCCGGGGCCCGAGGCAGGCTCGCCGGGCTGGAGACGGTGGCCCCGAAGGGATCGGACGGGTCGTCGACGACGACCGCGTCCGGGATGACCGGCTCAGCCTCTTCGGATTTCGGAGCGCGGCTCGAACGGCCGGGGCTGTCCACCGTCACATCGCCAAGATCCTCGGGCCGAAGCCTTGACGGCTCCTCCGCCTCGGGCGGGGTGGTGCCGTCGCCCGACTTGGTGAAGATGTCCCTGAGCCGCTCCTTGAAGGAGCGCTTGTCATCGCTGTCACCCGCGTCCGGCGGGTCCTTGACGTCGTCGGACTTGGGACCGTCACCCGTCCCTGTCCCGTCCTTGGCGTCGGAGCCGTCGGACGGCTTCTCGCCGCTCTTCTTGCCGTCGTCCGGCTCCTTGGTCGCGGAATCGTCCTTCGGGCCGTCTGAGGACGTCTCAGGGCCGTCCTTGGTCATCTTCTTGGTCGTGGCCTCGGAGTCCTTGTCGCCGGTGGCGTCCTTGGCCTTGGCGTCCTTCGCGTCCTTCGCGGCCTTGGCTTTCTCCGCCGCCGCGCGCCGCTCATCCCAGCGCCGCTGCGCCTCATCGGCCACGGCCGTGCCCAGGCTGGTGCGGTCGTCGGCGGCCTTGGCTGCCTCCCGCTTCGCCCTTCCCGCGGCCTTCCGCTCGGCCTTTTCCCTGCGGCGTTGCTCGCGCGCCGCCTGGATGGCGGCACGGTCCTGGTCGCGGTCCTTGCTGCGGTCGGCGAGGTTGGCGGCCTGGTCGGCGGCGCGCCGCTGCTGCCGTGCGGCCTGGCGGGCCGCGGCGCGTTCCTGGCGGCCGCGGGCTCGTTCGGCCCGGGGGCTGGCAGCCGGCGAATCCTTCGACTTGCCGCCGTCGCCCTTCGAGCCGCCCTTGCCGGAGCCGGAGCTGCCCGGGCCGTTCTTGCCGCCGGGGCCGCCCGAACTGCCCTTGCCAGTACCGGGCTTGCCCGATCCGGAGCCTCCAGCGCCGTTCTGACGGCCTTTCGGGCCGCCGGACGACTCATTGCCCTTCGAGCCCCCCTTCCCGCCGCCAGCGGAGCGGTCAGAGCCCTTCCCGGCACCCTTGGGGGAGTTGCCGCCCCCAGAGCCTCGCCCGGAGCCGCCGGGCCCGTTCGTGCCCGAGCCCCGGCCGCCGCCGGTTCCCCGCCCCGAGCCGCCGGCCTTCGAGCGGCCGCCCTTGTCGGCGCCCAGTCCCGAGCTCGAGGACCGCGCCGCGTCGGCCTTGCCGCGCGCCGCCGTCTTGTCGGCCTTCGCCTTCATCTGCGCGGTGTGGAGCTTGGCGTTCTGCTCCATCATCGCGGTTTCCTGGGCGGTGCGGGCTTCCAAAAGCGCCGCCTTGCGCGCTATTTCAGCCTCCCGGAAGGGCGCTTCTCCAGCGTTCCGGTCCCGCGCCACTTCCAGCCGGTATTCCAGCCAGTCACCGAGCCGATCGGCGAGAGAACGAGGCTGCTCGTATTCGCCTTCCTCATATTCTCCGTCGCCGGAATCCGGGGCGTCAGGCATTCCCGCTTCCCGCAAAGCCGTTTCCGGGGAAATAGGCCCCCGAATAGCCGGGAGTTCCATTGTCGTCTCCGCCGGGGACTCCGGAGGGACAGCGCCACCGGCACCGCCGTCAGGCGGTTCGGGGAAAAACAAATCCCCACCGTCGGGAGCATCCGGCATTCCGCCGGAATCACTGCCCCGAGTGGGGAGGTTGATTACGTTGCTGTCGGTGTCGTCGGACACGCGACTCCCTCCTCCTGAGCTTGACAGTCGGCACCGGCCTCGCGTACACGCGCGCACGCCACGCGCGGCACGCGTCACGCGCGGCACGCGTTGGGATCGCCGAAGGGCCGCCCCCAGGGATCGGGAGCGGCCCTTCGTGCGGGACGCGGGGAGCTAGCCGAAGTGACGGCCGTAGACGTTGTGCAGGGCGAGCGCGGCCTCACGGATGAAGTCCGCGTTCCCGTCGCGATAAGCCTGCGTGCCCCGAATATTCGTAACCCGGAGCCAGTAGTAGAAGGTGCCGAGGTCGTTGCCGTGCTGCGCAATCAAATCCTGTTTGATTTTCCGCTCATGTTCCGCACGGTTGAACTTCTTCCGCTCTGCTTTCGTGAGCGGGCGACCTGCACTCACGCCGACTCCCTGCGGTCCAGGTTGTAAATCGACGTGGGGCCACCATAGCCCATATTCGGGCTCTGCACACCCTGCTGGCGCGGGTTTTCCGGGGCGGCCTGGAGCGGCGGATTGTTCTTACGCTCCTTGAGCTGCGCCTTTTCCTTTCGCTGCTTCTTGACCTCCTTCACTTTTTCGTCGTGGGCGGCGCGCTTATGGGCGCTCTTTTCCAGTCCGGCGGTAACGCCCTTCAGGTTCTTGAGAATGTCGCTCAGGGACTTTTCCACCGGGAAGGAGCGCAGGAAAGCCTGGCCCATCTTGTCGCCCTCCACGCGGGTTCCGCGGCAGTGCACGCGGGTCTCGCGCTGGAGGACCTCCAGCTTGGCCTGCATGTCCAGCACGAACCGGTGGAAGTCCGCGAGGTAGTGCGCGTAGGCGGCGGGGTTCTGCGCGATCTCGCGCAGCGCCGCGTTCGGGTCGTCGAAGAAGGGCTTGTCTTCGGTGCTCACGGGGGTCCTCCGTGGGGGTCAGATCTGCTGTACTCGGGGGGCTGTTGACTGCTTCCGGCAGTCGCAGCGAGGGCCAGCCCGATTGCTGCGGGCTGGCCCTCACTGATGTGTGCCGGACGGGTGGATCAGGGGCGGTAGCCGTCGGCGAGCAGCACGACGGCCTCCTGGCGGTACTTGGACGCGGTGTCCGTGGACGACACGTCGGCCGCGAGCTGAACGTCGGCGATGGAGACCAGCTCGCACAGCTCGTGGTGGATGTCGTCGTACGCCAGGCCGTCGGGCATGAGGCCGGCCGCGAGCGCCATGCGGGCGACCCGGCGGACCGAGCGCTGGCGCGGGGTCAGCTTGGCGGCGGCGTCGGCTTCGGCGGCACGTGCCTCGATTTCGGCAACGGCCCGCCGCGTTTCGGCAGCGGCCCTCTCGGCTTCGGCGGCCTCCTTCTTGGCGCGCGCGATGTCAGCGAGAGCGACCTCCTGGCGGCGCTCCTCTTCCATCGTCTTGCGGTTGGCTTCGGCAGTGGCCCGCTGCGTTTCGGCAACAGCGCGCTCCGTTTCGGCAGCACGCCGGTTCGCTTCGGCAGTGGCCTCGCGGGCTTCAGCGATGGTCTGGGTCTCGATCGCCTGCGCCTCAGCCGCGGCGACCTGGTCGGCCTCCGCAGCCTCCTTCCGCTTCTGGGCTGCCTGGCGCTCCAGCTCGGCTGTGCGGAGGTCCGCTTCGGCCTTCGCCTCGCGTTCCTTGGCCTCCAGGCGCTCCGCCTGCGCCTCACGGGCTCGGGCTTCGGCGATGAGGGCCTGGTCCAGCGCTTCCTGCTCCAGTGCAGCGGCCCGTTCTGCGGCGCTGACCTGGGCACGGGCGTGTGCGCGGGCCTGACCGGTCTGGCCGTCGACCTCAGCGCGGACCGTCTCCACCCTGCCCTTGGCGCGCAGGCGGTCGGCCTCGGACTCCGCCTTGGCGACCTCGCTGCGCGTCTCCGCGTCCAGGCGGCGGCGCTCGGCTTCCTCCTCACGCTCCTGAGCTGCCTGTTCCTGCTCATCGGGCATGGCCAGGGACTGGGCGACGGTGTAGCCGTACGGCGCCATCGTCATCGGCAGCAGCTCATCCTCGGATGCCTTGGACAGGTCACCGTCGTGCTTGCGCTTGAGCCACAGCTCGTACGCGATCAGCTCCTGGTCCCGGCGGATCATCTCCGGGTAGGAGGTGACGCCCCACAGCCGCATCCGGCGGAAGATCCGGGCCGTCGCCACGGGGGCGAGGACCCACCGCAGCCACGGGATCGAGTCCCGTTCGGCCTGCTCAGGCCGGACGATGCGGTCGATCGAGGTGCGCCCCATCTCCACGACCGTGATGAAGAGGACCGGCACGACGCCGTGGGCGCCGGCGGCGACGTAGTCCAGCAGCTTCCAGGCCCCCTGCGGGGCGCCGGAGGCGGCGTTGAGGACGACCGTGGCGGCCGTGAGCAGCCAGACCGGGTAGCGAATCCAGCTGATGGGGCGCTTGAGCCAGGCCATCAACAGGTCGACCGCGATCATCACCATGATGCCGACGTCGACACCGACCGCGAACAGCTGGCCCTTGCCCAGCGAGCCGAAGCGGAGCTCCTCGAAGGCGAAGTCCGCGACGTGCTCGAAGGACAGGTACAGGCCGATGCCCGCGAGGGCGAGCGCGGCGACGACAATCGCTCCGGCCGTCCACTTCTGGGTGCCGGTCAGCTTCCCGTGGGAGGCTTCCGTTCCGGTTCCGCTTTCCGTCTCCGAAACGGATCCCGGCGCATCCGAAACGATGCCGGGCGTAGACGAAACCGGCGCGGTCGTTCCCGAAACGGCGGCCGGTGAAGCCGAGTCGGGGGCGGGTTCAGCCGCGGTGCGCGGCCAGTCGGTGATCGTCATGGGAGCCTCCGGAGTGAGTCGTTCAGGGGGTGGGCGAAACGGTGGGGGCCGCTCCCGAAACGCGGGCGGCTGCTCCCGAAACGGCGGTCGGCGGAGCCGAAATCGGCCCCGAGGGGCCGGTGCCTTCCCGGAGCGGGCCGTGCTGAAAAGCCCGCTGCCCGTGGTGCGGGCGGCGGGTCCGGGGGAGTGTTGGGGGGCGGGATCGAAACTGTCCGTGGCTCCCGCCGGGCGGGAGCGAAACGGGACTGTCCGACTCCCCGTCACCGCCCGATCCGGCCCGCCGTGGTGCGGCGGCCGGTGCGAGCGGATCAGGCAGTCGTCAGGCCGTGATCGCGAGGGGACGGTGCGGGTCGATGACCCGGCCGTCGGGGAGCAGCTCGCCGGTGTCGTCGAAGACCACCACGGCGTTGCACAGCAGGCTCCAGCCCTGCTCCGGGTGGCCGGCCACGACGCGGGCGGCCTCCGCCGCCGGGCTGGAGGCCGACGGGCAGTGCGGCGTGTGCGTGCACAGCGAGTCCGGCAGCCGGGTGGAGCCGGTGGCGGTCGTCGCGGTGTCGAGCTGGGTGTTGCTGCGCATGGGCTCTCCTGCGGGGATGCGGGCCCGAGACTTTCCCGGGCTGGAGGCGTGCGAAAGGTCGGCCGCCCGTGGTGCGGGCGGCCGACCTGGTGGAACAGCGCGGTGCGGGAGGGGAGTTGGGTTTCCGTCCTGGGGTGTGGGTCGCTCAGCCGTGAGCGCGGCGGCCGAAGTTGTGGTTGTCGTTGGTCCGGCGGACCGCGTCCTCCAGGCGCTTCTGGTCGGCGTCCGTCATGCCGTCGCCGCCTTGTCCGTCTGGAGCCGGCGGCGGGCGGCCCGGCGCTTCATCGCGCGCCGTTCGGCCTCGGACAGTCCGCCCCAGACGCCCTCCGCCTGCCCGGACTCCAGCGCCCACTGGAGGCACTGGTCCATGACCGGGCAGCGGCGGCAGACGGCCTTGGCTTCCTCGATCTGCAGGAGCGCCGGGCCGGTGTTGCCGATGGGGAAGAACAGCTCCGGGTCTTCTTCGCGGCAGACCGCGTTGTGTCGCCAGTCCATGCTTACTTCCCCTGCCGGACGCGGCGCAGGGCCTCTTCGATGATCGGGTCGGAGTCGCCGTCGTTCCGTGCGATGCTGAGCTGCATCAGGTCCTCCAGTCAGGTCCTG
>NZ_JBEYFS010000308.1:0-11478 GCF_040634475.1 Streptomyces sp. NPDC007095 | reverse complement strand
GGCTTTCCTCCGGGCGCTTCCCTTCGGTCTTGCTGTCTTGCTTTGTTCTTGCGTTTCCGACTCTATCAGACCGTTTCCCGATCCGATTTCCTCGGTGCTTTCCAGGTTCTCGCTCTCGCGTTTCCCTTTCCGGCGGTTCCGACTTTATCAGAGATTCTGAGTCGGAATTTCCGTCCCGCTCGGGCTGGTTCCTGGCACACGGTCGTACCGGGTTCCCGTTCAGGCGGAGCCGTAAACGTACTGGAGCGGGGCGCCCCGATGCAAATCGAGGGGCCCCGCTCCGGAGTTGGCGCGTGCGAGGGGTCAGACCTCGACGACGACCGGCAGGATCATCGGGCGGCGGCGGTAGTTGTCCGAGACCCACTTGCCCAGCGTGCGGCGGATGAGTTGCTGCATCTGATGGGGCTCGACCACGCCGTCCTGGGCCGAGCGCTCCAGGACCTCCGTGACCTTCGGGATGACGTCCCCGAAAGCGGAGTCGTCGATGCCCGAACCACGCGCGTGGACGTGCGGACCGGCGGTGATCTTGCCCGTACTCGAGTCGATCACCACGAAGACCGAGATGATGCCCTCGTCGCCGAGGATCTTGCGGTCCTTGAGCGCCGGCTCACCCACGTCACCGACCGAGAGGCCGTCGACGTACACGTAACCCGCCTGGACCTTGCCGGAGATCTTGGCCTTGCCCTCGATCAGGTCGACGACGATTCCGTCCTCGGCGATCACGATGCGGTCGTGCGGGATGCCGGTGAGGGCGCCGAGCTCGGCGTTGGCGCGCAGGTGGCGCCATTCGCCGTGGACCGGCATCAGGTTCCGCGGCCTGCAGATGTTGTAGAAGTACAGCAGCTCGCCCGCGGAGGCGTGGCCGGAGACGTGCACCTTGGCGTTGCCCTTGTGGACGACGTTGGCGCCCCAGCGGGTGAGGCCGTTGATGACGCGGTAGACCGCGTTCTCGTTGCCCGGGATGAGCGACGAGGCCAGGATCACCGTGTCGCCCTGGACGATCCGGATCTGGTGGTCCCGGTTGGCCATCCTCGACAGGGCCGCCATCGGCTCGCCCTGCGAGCCCGTGCACACGAGGACGATCTCGTGGTCCGGGAGGTCGTCGAGCGTCTTGACGTCCACCACGAGGCCCGGCGGGACCTTCAGATAGCCCAGGTCGCGTGCGATGCCCATGTTGCGGACCATCGAGCGGCCTACGAAGGCGACCCGGCGGCCGTACTCGTGGGCCGCGTCCAGGATCTGCTGGATGCGGTGAACGTGGCTGGCGAAGCTCGCCACGATGATCCGCTTGCGAGCGCTGGCGAAGACCGTGCGCAGCGCGTTCGAGATGTCGCGCTCGGGCGGGACGAAGCCCGGAACCTCGGCGTTCGTGGAGTCGGAGAGGAGAAGGTCGATGCCTTCCTCGCTCAGACGTGCGAACGCGTGCAGGTCGGTGAGGCGGTTGTCCAGCGGGAGCTGGTCCATCTTGAAGTCGCCGGTGTGGACGACCATGCCCGCGGGGGTGCGGATGGCGACCGCGAGGGCGTCCGGGATGGAGTGGTTGACCGCCACGAACTCGCAGTCGAAGGGGCCGATGCGCTCGCGGTGGCCCTCCGCGACTTCGAGGGTGTACGGGCGGATGCGGTGCTCCTGGAGCTTCGCCTCGATCAGGGCGAGGGTCAGCTTCGAGCCGATCAGCGGAATGTCCGGCTTCTCGCGCAGGAGAAACGGGACAGCGCCGATGTGGTCCTCGTGGCCATGTGTGAGGACGATGCCCTCGATGTCGTCGAGGCGGTCCCTGATGGACGTGAAGTCCGGCAGGATCAGGTCGATTCCGGGCTGCTCCTCCTCGGGGAAGAGCACTCCGCAGTCGACGATCAGCAGTCGGCCGTCGTACTCGAAGACCGTCATGTTCCGGCCGATTTCGCCAAGGCCACCGAGCGGGGTGACCCGCAGGCCTCCCTGGGGAAGCTTCGGCGGCGGGCCAAGTTCAGGATGCGGATGACTCAAAAGACTCTCCTCACCACACGCGCCACGTACCTGGCAAGGCACGTGGCGCGCATGACGTTCGTGCAGTAGCAGTTGTCTGTGTGGGGTGCAGGCCCCTGGCCTGCGTTGTCGTGCATATTCAGTTGTGAAGTCTGTATTTAGAGTTCTACCCCGCCGGCAGCAAGATCGATCTTGAGCTGGGTGGTCTCCTCGGGCGACAGCTCGACCATCGGGGCGCGCAGCGGTCCGGCGGGCAGGCCCTGGAGGGCGAGCGCGGCCTTGGTCGTCATGACGCCCTGGGTGCGGAACATGCCGGTGAAGACGGGGAGCAGCTTCTGGTGGATCTCGGTGGCCTTCTGCACGTCTCCTGAGACGTACGCGTCCAGCATGGACCGCAGCTCCGGGGTGACGACGTGGCCGACGACGGAGACGAAGCCGACCGCGCCCACGGAGAGCAGCGGGAGGTTCAGCATGTCGTCGCCGGAGTACCAGGCGAGTCCGGAGCGGGCGATGGCCCAGCTGGCTCGGCCGAGGTCTCCCTTGGCGTCCTTGTTCGCGACGATACGCGGGTGCTCGGCCAGCCGCACGAGGGTTTCGGTGCTGATCGGTACGCCGCTGCGGCCGGGGATGTCGTACAGCATCACGGGCAGCTCGGTCGCGTCGGCGATGGCCGAGAAGTGACGGTACAGGCCCTCCTGTGGGGGCTTGTTGTAGTACGGCGTCACAGTCAGCAGGCCGTGCGCGCCGGCCTCCTCGGCGGCGCGGGCGAGCTCGATGCTGTGGTGGGTGTCGTTCGTGCCGACGCCCGCGACGATGTGGGCGCGGTCGCCGACCGCCTCGAGTACGGCTCGTACGAGATCCGATTTCTCCACGTCACTGGTGGTCGGTGACTCACCGGTGGTGCCGTTGATGATCAGGCCGTCGTTGCCTGCGTCCACCAGGTGGGTGGCGAGCCGCTGTGCGCCGTCGAGGTCGAGTGCGCCGTCCGCCGTGAAGGGCGTGACCATGGCGGTGAGGACCCGCCCGAAGGGGGTCTGCGGAGTGGAGGTCGGAGCCATGGGTAACACGCTACTCGCTGCTCAAGGCGTGGTCTGCCCTCGGGGGACACGACAAAGCGTGACAAATGCGGAGCCCGGCACTGCCTGCTCGGGGGTTCAAGCAGTGCCGGGTCCGTTTGATCAGGCTAGATGAACTTCTCGAAATGCCGCAATACGGACACCTCGCTCGGTTGATCCGTACATCTGTGCCGAACGGCGCGCGGGAGCGCGTTACGGCGCCACGCGCCCGTTGGCATTGAAGGCCGCGTAGGTGAGCGGCATGAGCCTGGCCCACTCCGCCTCCATCTTCTCGCCGACCATCTCGATCTCCCGCTGCGGGAAGGACGGGACCTTGGCGAGCTCGTGCTGGGTGCGCAGACCGAGGAAGTGCATCAGGGAGCGTGCGTTGCAGGTGGCGTACATCGAGGAGAAGAGGCCGACGGGGAGGACGGCGCGGGCCACCTCGCGGGCCACACCGGCGGCCAGCATCTCCTGGTACGCCTCGTACGCCTGTCGGTAGGAGTCCTCCATCACACGGCCCGTGAGCTCCTGCTGCGCCTGCGTGCCCTCGACGAAGACGTACTTGCCGGGGCGGCCCTCCTGGACCAGCTTGCGGGACTCGTCCGGGACGTAGAAGACCGGCTCGAGCTCCCTGTACCTGCCCGACTCCTCGTTGTACGACCAGCCCACGCGGTGCCGCATGAACTCGCGGAAGACGAAGATCGGGGCGCTGATGAAGAAGGTCATCGAGTTGTGCTCGAAGGGGCTGCCGTGCCGGTCCCGCATCAGGTAGTTCAGCAGGCCCTTGGAGCGCTCCGGGTCCTTCTGGAGCTCGTCGAGGGACTGCTCACCGAGGGTCGAGACGCGGGCGGCGAACAGCACGTCCGAGTCGGACGCGGTGTGCTTGACCAGCTCGACGGTGACATCGCTGCGGAAACTGGGCTTGAGGTCGTCGGCGGGGGTGTCGGTCACGGTGCGCAGGGTCCTTCCCATCACATCTCTCGGGCGGCGCCCACTCTACGGGCCGCCACTGACAACGGGGCGTTCGGTGCCGTGCCGCGACATTCGTCGGCGAACTTCAGCGAATTCGGTGATTCCGGGCACCTCTTGGGGCGTTCGCTCGTCTGTATCGGTGACAGCGATTCGTTCGAGCCTCCAGAGGAGAAGCAACCCCCATGTTCCGTCGGCGCGAGCCCGTACCGTTCGCCTTCATCGCAGAAGCCGACCAGTTCCGCAGTAATGTCGCTCCCCCGCCCCGCCGACGCTCGTCGGCCGGCGAGATATTCGGCCGCTGGCTCCTGGGCCTCACCGTGGTCGCCGGGCTGGTGGGCGCGCTGATCGTCGGGATGCCTGCCCTGTCGCTCGACCAGTCGTCCGCGACGACCCAGCATTCCGAAGCCTCCAACGGCCGCTGACCCTCCCCCGCTGCCCACAGAGCGTGGGGGCACCCCCATGGCCCCCCAAGGGTGGTGAGCGGGGACCCCGCTCGATAGCCTCACCGGGCACAGCCCATGCGTGGATTGAGTGAGGATCAGTCGTGCCCCTGCCCTTCCTGACGGCGGACCGTGACTTTGACGAGGTGGCGGACGAACTCGCCCTGCCCTTCGACGACCGCGGCCGCTGGCGGCGCCCCTACCGGCCCGGGCCGTGGCGGGTGGCCCTCGCCGCGCTCGTGCTGCTGCTCGCGTCCTACGTGCTCGTCGCGGCCGTGCTCGTCGCGCTCACGGGAAGTCCCTCCGCCGCCCTGCTCTGCTTCGCCGGCTCCATGCTCGTCATCCTGTGCGCGCTGCGGCTGCTGCGGATGGGCGTCTGGGTGAGTGCGCGGGGGCTGCGCCGCGTGGGCTTCCTGTACACGAGTACGGCGTCCTGGGAGCAGGTCGTCGCCGTACGCACCGTCCAGCAGCCGGTGCGCTGGCTCGGGCTGCCACGCACCGTGCAGGGACAGGCGCTGATCCTCGTACGCAAGGGTCGTGCGGCGGACAGCCTGCCGCCGCTGCTCACCTCGCACAACTCCGACTTCCTGGCGCGCACGGAGGCCTTCGACCGGGCGGCGGACGCCGTCGAGGTGTGGGCCGACGAGTACCGGCGGGATTGAGCCCCAGCTGTCGTCGTAGCAGGGCGTCGTAGTAGGCCGCCGTAACAGGGCGAAGGGGCCGGTCCGCACTCCGCGGGCCGGCCCCTTCGACGTCCTTCTCCGCCGTGCCGCTCGTCGCACTTCTCGTGTGCGCCGTAGCTCTCAGGCTTCGGCGGGGGGCCTGCCCTCGCGCAGGGCGATCGCCCGCTGCATCGCCTTGCGGGCGCGCGGGGTGTCGCGGGCGTCGTGGTAGGCAACCGCGAGGCGGAACCAGCTGCGCCAGTCGTCCGGGGCGTCCTCGGTCTCGGCCTTGCGCCTGGCGAAGACCTCGTCGGCCGAGTCACGGTCGATACGGCCGCCCGGGGTGCGCTTCAACTCGTCCACGGGCAGGCCGCCCTCGGCGTCGAGCTCGGCGGCGAGCCGGTTGGCCTTGCGGACGAACTGGGTGTTCTTCCACAGGAACCAGATGCCGATGACCGGCAGGATCAGCACCGCGACACCGAAGGTGACGGTGATCAGGGTGCCGTTCTGGATGAGCAGCACGCCTCGGCTGCCGACCAGGACGAAATAGACGACCAGGACGGCTGCCGTGACGGCGTAGGTGATCTTCGCACGCATGTCTGCCGGCTATCTGTTGTGCGTCCCTCGGCTCAGCCGAGGTCCAGGAAGTGTTCCAGGCCGAAGGTGAGGCCCGGGGTGGTCACCACGCGGCGGACGCCGAGCAGGATGCCCGGCATGAAGCTGCTGTGGTGGAGGGAGTCGTGGCGGATGGTGAGGGTCTCGCCCTCGCCACCGAGCAGGACCTCCTGGTGGGCGAGGAGCCCGCGCAGGCGGACCGCGTGCACCGGGATGCCGTCGACGTTCGCGCCGCGGGCGCCGTCCAGGGCGGTCGCCGTGGCGTCGGGCTGCGGGGCGCTGCCCGCGCGCTCCCGGGCCGCGGCGATGAGCTGGGCGGTGCGCGTGGCGGTGCCGCTGGGGGCGTCCACCTTGTTCGGGTGGTGCAGCTCGACGACCTCGACGGACTCGAAGTACGGCGCGGCGACCTCGGCGAACTTCATGGTCAGTACGGCCCCGATGGAGAAGTTGGGCGCGATGAGCACGCCCGTCTCCGGGGACGCGGCCAGTGCGGTGTCGAGCTGCGCGAGCCGCTCGTCGGTCCAGCCGGTCGTGCCGACCACGGCGTGGATACCGTGCCGGACGCAGAAGTCGAGGTTGGCCATCACCGAGGCCGGGGTCGTCAGTTCGACCACCACCTGGGTGCCGCTGGCGACCAGCGCCTCCAGCTCGTCGCCGCGGCCCAGCGCGGCCACCAGCTCCAGGTCCTCGGCGGCCTCGACGGCTCGTACCGCCTCGGCCCCGATCCGGCCCTTGGCACCGAGGACCGCCACGCGCAGCTTGCTCATTGCTTCGTTCCTTACCGAGACGGGAATTACGCGACCGCGTCGTGCAGACGGGAGGCCTGCTTGTCCTTGAGCGGGCCGATGACCGACAGCGAGGGCCGCTGTCCCAGGATGTCGCGGGCGACCGAACGGACCTCGTCCGGGGTGACCGACGCTATCCGGACCAGCATGTCGTCGACGGACATCTGATCGCCCCAGCACAGCTCGCTCTTGCCGATACGGTTCATCAGCGCGCCGGTGTCCTCCAGTCCGAGGACTGTGGAGCCCTGGAGCTGGCCGATGGCGCGGCCGATCTCGTCGTCCGAGAGGCCGTGCTCGGCGACGTGGTCGAGTTCGTCGCGGCAGATCTTGAGCACGTCGTGGACCTGGCTCGGCCTGCAGCCCGCGTACACGCCGAAGAGGCCGCAGTCGGCGAAGCCCGAGGTGTACGAGTACACGCTGTAGGCCAGGCCGCGCTTCTCGCGGACCTCCTGGAAGAGGCGGGAGGACATGCCACCGCCCAGGGCGGTGTTCAGGACGCCCAGGGCCCAGCGGCGCTCGTCGGTGCGGGCGAGGCCCGGCATGCCGAGGACGACATGGGCCTGCTCGGTCTTGCGGCCGAGGAGCTCGACGCGGCCCGCGGTGCGGATGGCGCGGCGGCCGTCGCGCGGAGCGATCGGCTCGACGGCGCTCTCCTTGAGGGCGCCGGCCTTCTCGAAGGCGGCGCGGACCTGGCGTACGACCTTGTTGTGGTCGACGTTGCCCGCGCAGGCGACCACAAGGTGCGTCGGGTCGTAGTGCTTCTTGTAGAAGCGGCGGATGCGGTCGGCGCTGAGGGCGTTGACGGTGTCGACCGTGCCGAGGACCGGGCGGCCGAGGGGGGTGTCGCCGAGCATGGTGTGCGCGAACAGGTCGTGCACACAGTCGCCCGGGTCGTCCTCGGTCATCGCGATCTCTTCGAGGATCACGCCGCGCTCGGCGTCCACGTCGCCCTGCTCGATCAGCGAGCCGGTGAGCATGTCGCACACGATGTCGATGGCGAGCGGGAGGTCGGTGTCGAGCACGCGCGCGTAGTAGCACGTGTACTCCTTGGCCGTGAACGCGTTCATCTCGCCGCCGACCGCGTCGATGGCGGAGGAGATGTCCAGGGCGCTGCGCCGGGAGGTGCCCTTGAAGAGCAGGTGCTCCAGGTAGTGCGTGGCGCCGTTCAGCGTCGGTGTCTCGTCCCGGGAGCCGACGTGCGCCCAGATCCCGAAGGTGGCCGAGCGTACGGAGGGGAGGGTCTCGGTGACGATGCGCAGGCCGCCGGGGAGGGTGGTCTTACGGACCGTACCGATGCCGTTCTGGCCCTTGATGAGGGTTTGGGTACGGGCGACGGCCCGCGCCTCCGAAGAGGTGCGGGCCGTCGCCGTGGAGCTACGAGACGTCACTTGTCGGTGTCGTCCTTCTTCTCGTCGTCGCCTTCGCCCTCGATCACGGGGATCAGGGAGAGCTTGCCGCGGGAGTCGATCTCGGCGATCTCGACCTGGACCTTCTGGCCCACACCGAGGACGTCCTCGACGTTCTCCACGCGCTTGCCGCCGGCGAGCTTGCGGATCTGCGAGATGTGCAGCAGACCGTCCTTGCCCGGGAGCAGCGACACGAACGCGCCGAAGGTCGTCGTCTTCACGACGGTGCCCAGGTAGCGCTCGCCGACCTCCGGCATGGTCGGGTTGGCGATGCCGTTGATCGTGGCGCGGGCGGCCTCGGCGGCCGGGCCGTCGGCGGCACCGATGTAGATGGTGCCGTCGTCCTCGATCGTGATCTCGGCGCCGGTGTCCTCCTGGATCTGGTTGATCATCTTGCCCTTGGGGCCGATGACCTCACCGATCTTGTCCACGGGGATCTTGACGGTGATGATCCGCGGGGCGTTCGGGGACATCTCGTCCGGCGTGTCGATCGCTTCCATCATCACGTCGAGGATGTGGAGGCGGGCGTCACGGGCCTGCTTGAGGGCCGCGGCCAGGACGGAGGCCGGGATGCCGTCCAGCTTGGTGTCGAGCTGGAGGGCGGTCACGAACTCCTTGGTGCCGGCGACCTTGAAGTCCATGTCGCCGAAGGCGTCCTCCGCACCGAGGATGTCGGTGAGGGCGACGTAGTGCGTCTGGCCGTCGATCTCCTGGGAGATCAGGCCCATGGCGATACCGGCGACGGGGGCCTTCAGCGGCACACCGGCGTTCAGCAGCGACATGGTGGAGGCGCAGACCGAGCCCATGGACGTCGAGCCGTTGGAGCCGAGGGCCTCGGACACCTGACGGATCGCGTAGGGGAACTCCTCGCGGGTCGGCAGGACCGGCACGATCGCGCGCTCGGCGAGCGCGCCGTGGCCGATCTCGCGGCGCTTCGGGGAGCCCACGCGGCCCGTCTCACCGACGGAGTACGGCGGGAAGTTGTAGTTGTGCATGTAGCGCTTGCGGGTCACCGGGGAGAGGGTGTCCAGCTGCTGCTCCATGCGGAGCATGTTGAGGGTGGTGACGCCCAGGATCTGGGTCTCGCCACGCTCGAACAGCGCCGAGCCGTGCACGCGCGGGATGGCCTCGACCTCGGCGGCGAGCGTACGGATGTCCGTGACGCCACGGCCGTCGATACGGACCTTGTCCTTGATGACGCGCTCGCGGACCAGCTTCTTGGTCAGCGCGCGGTACGCGGCGGAGATCTCCTTCTCGCGACCCTCGAACTGCGGGAGCAGCTTCTCGGCGGCGATCTCCTTGACGCGGTCCAGCTCGGCCTCGCGGTCCTGCTTGCCGGCGATGGTGAGCGCCTGGGCGAGCTCGCTCTTGACCGCGACGGTCAGGGCCTCGAGGACGTCGTCCTCGTAGTCGAGGAAGATCGGGAACTCGGCGGTCGGCTTGGCGGCCTTCGCGGCGAGGTCCGACTGCGCCTTGCACAGGACCTTGATGAAGGGCTTCGCGGCGTCGAGGCCGGAGGCCACGACCTCCTCGGTCGGCGCCTCGGCGCCACCCTTGACCAGCTGGATGGTCTTGTCGGTGGCCTCGGCCTCGACCATCATGATCGCGACGTCGCCGTCCTCCAGGACGCGACCGGCGACGACCATGTCGAAGACGGCGTCCTCGAGCTCGGTGTGCGTCGGGAACGCGACCCACTGGCCGTTGATCAGCGCGACGCGGACGCCGCCGACCGGGCCGGAGAAGGGCAGACCGGCCAGCTGCGTGGACGCGGAGGCGGCGTTGATCGCCACGACGTCGTACAGGTGGTCGGGGTTGAGGGCCATGATCGTGGCGACGACCTGGATCTCGTTGCGCAGGCCCTTCTTGAAGGACGGGCGCAGCGGGCGGTCGATCAGACGACAGGTGAGGACGGCGTCCTCGGAGGGACGGCCCTCCCGGCGGAAGAAGCTGCCGGGGATCTTGCCGGCGGCGTACATCCGCTCCTCGACGTCCACCGTGAGGGGGAAGAAGTCGAGATTGTCCTTGGGCTTCTTGGAAGCGCTGGTGGCCGACAGCACCATGGTGTCGTCGTCCAGGTACGCCACGGCGGAGCCGGCGGCCTGCTTGGCCAGGCGGCCCGTCTCGAAGCGGATGGTGCGGGTGCCGAAGGAACCGTTGTCGATAACGGCCTCGGCGTAGTGGGTCTCGTTCTCCACTAGCGTTTTCTCCTCGTCTTCGTCCCGTCCTGCCCGTGTGGCAGGGGGACGGTGGCGGAGAGGCGCTCCGTCTGGTGCGGGCCGGTCTTCGATCGAAGCACCCGGGATCTCATTCCCCGGGGGCCACTACCGAGGACCGGCGGCGGTGCGGTGCGCGTCTCCTCGTTCGTTGACGTGACGGTCCCTACCCGGCGGGTACGGAGTCATCACGCTGTGTCGTACGTGCTGTGTCCTGCGTATTGCGTTGTGCTACCACACTACAAAGCGTCGGTGACACTCCGCACGTACAGAGACGTACGGCAGTGCTTGCGGCAATGCTCACGGCAGCGGCACGTACAGCAAAAGGAGCGGCTCCCAAGAGGTGGGAACCGCTCCCTTCACGGCGTCTTACTTGGCGCCCGCCGCACCGCGGCGGATGCCCAGGCGGTCGACCAGCGCACGGAAGCGCTGGATGTCCTTCTTGGCCAGGTACTGCAGCAGCCGGCGGCGCTGACCGACCAGGATCAGCAGACCACGACGGGAGTGGTGGTCGTGCTTGTGGGTCTTGAGGTGCTCGGTCAGGTCCGAGATGCGGCGCGAGAGCATGGCGACCTGGACCTCGGGGGAGCCGGTGTCGCCCTCCTTCTGACCGAACTCGCTGATGATCTGCTTCTTCGTAGCGGCGTCGAGCGACACGCGTACTCCTCGTAGTCTCTGAGTAGCCACCGAGTGCCCCTGGTCCACATCTCAGGGGAGCTTCCGTTACTCGGGAGGCGGGGATCCGCTGGGCGCGGCCTCCAGAGCGATGGGCTCCGGGGGTGCGTACACAAACGGCCGTCACACAGCGTACCAGCCTGGCCGGATGCATCTGTCCGGGTCCCCGAACCTGCCTGGTGACGCGGACGTGGCCACTAGGGTGACCGCACAGGTCATTCGTACGTGGGGAAGGGGCCGCTTGAACATGGCCGAGGCAGCGGACGCAGCGGGCGTAGCGGACAAGGACATCGCGGCGGAGACGGACGCCGACGTCAAGGCGCGCAAGGAGCGGGAGAAGGACGAGCTCTACGCCCTGGACATCTCCGACGTCGAATGGCACAGCGCGCCGGGCACGGAGGAACACGAGGAGCGGGTCGAGATCGCGTACCTGCCCGAGGGCGCGGTGGCCATGCGTTCGTCCCTCGACCCTGACACGGTCCTGCGGTACACGGAGGCGGAGTGGCGGGCCTTTGTGCTGGGGGCGCGGGACGGGGAGTTCGATCTGGAGCCGGCGCCGCACAACGGGGGGCTCGCGGCGCAGTAGGCGAGCGCCGAGGGACGAAGACGGGGAGGGACCTCGGCAAATGGGGTGGCACTACCAACACAGACGCGGAATAAATGCAACGGCGCCCGGCACGTGGG
>NZ_JBEYFS010000307.1:0-11520 GCF_040634475.1 Streptomyces sp. NPDC007095 | reverse complement strand
GCCGGGCCCGCTCGCTCGGCTCGGGGGACAGCGCGGCGGCGCGTTCGACGAGGGCGCAGGCCAGGGCGTGGTCGCCCGCGGTGCGCGCGGTGTGGGCAGCCGCCCGGAGTTCGGCGGCGAGGCGTCGGCTGGGGCCGAGGGCGGCGGCGCCCCGGTGCCAGGACCGCCGGGGTGACTCCCCCTCGCCGCGCATGACCCGGGCGAGCAGGAGGTGGACGGCGCGCCGGTCCGTCACGGAGGCGGTCTCGTAGGCCGCTGTCCGGGTCCACGGATCGCGGAAGACGAGCCCGCCCGCCGTGGCGTGGGCGACTCCGGCCACCTCGGCGGTGACGAGGGGCCGGGTGTCGAGCCGGGCCGCGGTGACGGCCCGCAGGAAGGCGTGGGTGTCGACCGGGTACTGGTCGGCCGCCGCGAGGAGCAGGAGGCGCCGGGTGGGGTCGGGCAGGGCGCGGACCTCCTGGCGGTACGCGCGCAGGAGTACGGGAGGCTGTGCCGGCAGCGGGTCGAGTCCGGTCAGCTGACGCTCGGTCAGCGCGGAGGCGAGTTCTGCGGCGGCGCGGCGGTCGCCGTGCGCGGTGCGCAGGATCCGTAGCCGTACGCCTTCGGGAAGCGAGGGGCCGAGCTCGGGTTGTGCGGGGCCGCGTACGGGGTTCACCGAAGTCACCACCCGAATGACGTTACTGGTGAGTTAACTGGCAAGTAAAGACCGGCGATTTCACCGATGCGGCGCGCGTAGACCCCGACTGACACTCCAGGCACCCCACCCTTGTCCGGAGGCACCATGCAACGCCGCTTGCGTCGCATCGCCACGTTCTTCTCCGCCGTGGTCGCAGCGCTCCTCGTGCCGCTCTCCCTGTCCGCGGTCCCCGCCCAGGCCGCGACCCACAACCCCGTCATCTTCGTGCACGGCCTGAGCAGTTCGGCGAGCAGTTGGGACGACTGGATCGCCGACTTCAAGGCCGACGGCTACAGCGGCTCCGAACTGTTCGCGTGGTCGTACGACTGGGGGCAGTCGAACGTGACCACGGCCCAGCAGCTCTCCACCGAGGTCAAGAACGTCCTCGCGCAGACCGGCGCGTCGAAGGTGGACCTGGTCGTCCACTCCATGGGTGCGCTGAGTGCCCGCTACTACCTCAAGAACCTCGGCGGGACCTCGTACGTCGACGACTTCGTGTCCACCGCCGGGGTGAACCACGGAACCACGGTCGCGAGCTGGTGCACGTGGCTCTACACCTCGTGCGCCGAGATGTACACCGGCAGTTCGTTCCTGACCGCGCTGAACTCCGGCGACGAGACGCCGGGCAGTGTCTCGTACGCCAGTTACTGGTCGAACTGCGACGAGCTGATCAACCCGGACACCAGCGCGATCCTGAGCGGCGCCACCAATGTGGAGGCCGGCTGCATCTCGCACACCGACATGAACAACGACCATGGCGTCTACGAACAGGTGCGCGACTTCATCGCCTGACGTGTGCGTCCGCCCGGCGTATGACACAGGCCGGGCGTCGTAGAGCGTGTGGCGGACGTTCTGGGGGGACAATCCCGGTAAGACCCCGTCCTCCCGGGAGGTCCGTCATGCCCTTCACGTCAGCCGGCTCCGCCAAGGTGTCGCGGGACGCCGTGCGCCATCCGCTGTTCGCCCGCTACTACGCCCGTATCAGCGTGGCGGCCGAGACCAGGATGGGCATCGGCGCGGTACGCGACCGGCTGCTCACCGGTCTTTCGGGGCGGGTCATCGAGATCGGCGCGGGCAACGGGCTGAACTTCGCGCACTACCCGAGCGCCGTCTCCGAGGTGGTCGCGATCGAACCCGAGCGGCTGCTGCGGCAGTTGGCCGTGGAGGCCGCGCTGCGCTCCGAGGTACCCGTGGACGTGGTGCCGGGCGCGGCGGAGGCACTGCCGGTCAAGAGCGAGGCGTTCGACGGGGCGGTGCTCTCGCTGGTGCTGTGCAGTGTGCGCGATGTGCCGCGGGCCCTCGGTGAGGTGCGGCGCGTGCTGCGGCCCGGTGGCACGGTGTGGTTCTTCGAGCACGGCAGGGGCGACGGACGTGTGATGGCGTCCGTCCAGCGCGGACTGGACCGGACGGTGTGGCCGCGGCTGAACGGCGGTTGCCATCTGGCCCGCGACCCGATCGCCGCGCTGCGCGAGGCCGGGTTCGAACTGGGTCCCTACCGGCGGCTGTTCATTCCCGAGAAGGGGCCGCGGCTGCCCACGTCGTACTGCGTGCTGGGCAGCGCGAGGCGCCCGCTGATCACGGAGTAGTCACAGACTCCACTGCCGCAGCTCCTGTGCGATCTCGTGCACGGTCGCGTCGCCGCCCTTGACCAGACGGGCGAGTTCGCGCACCTGCTCGGGCGAGGTGACGACCTTGAGGCCGCTGGCGACGAGATAGGCGTACGCGACGGCCGAGGCGAACATCGCGTTGGAACGTTCGAGCGCCGGGACGTGCAGCAGCAGTTGGAGCAGCGCGGCGGCGCGGGCGTGCGGGCTGTCGTAGACGGGAATGCCGAATATCTCCGCCTCGTGCCGGCTGACGGCGGCGACGAGGGCTCCCCAGTCGGTGACCTGGGGATCTCCGGGCGTCTTCTGTTCGGCGATCATGAGGAGCCAGGCGAGGTCGACTCTGAGACTGCTCAAGGGATCAACGACGACCTTCGCGTGAGCCGTCCCGGAACGTGTCCCGTGCGCCCTCTCGGTCCGTGCCGAACTCCTCGGCGAAGACGTTCGCGTACTGCTTCATGAAGTCGGAGGCCGCGTCGACGAAGGTGTGACCGACCTCCCCGGTGTCCTGTCTGACGAGCTCTTCGATGTAGCGGTTCACGCTCATGCCGCGCTCCAGGGCCCGCTCCCGGGCCGCCCGGGCCGTGCCCTCGTCCACCCGCACGTTCAGTTGGGTCTTCGCCATACCTCGAAGCTAGCGCCGAAGTGCTAGCACCCGCAAGGGGCGACTCGCCGGAGCCGGTACCTCGGGGGGATACCGGCTGTGGGCGGGGTCACACTACGCTCGGCCGGGACCGGGGAGTCAGGACGTCCATCACGGAGGAGGCGGCCTTGTCCACACCTGCTGCGGAGCACGTCGTCGGACGACGGGAGGCCGACGGGGTCGCCGCCCGCGCCCGCGGCCTGACGAAGGCGTACGGATCCGGCGAGACCACCGTCCTCGCCCTCGACTCGGTCGACGTGGACATCGCGCGCGGCCGCTTCACCGCGGTCATGGGCCCCTCGGGCTCCGGGAAGTCGACGCTGATGCACTGCCTGGCGGGACTCGACACCGTCTCGGCCGGACAGGTGTGGCTCGGCGACACCGAGATCACGGGGCTCAAGGACCGTGAGCTGACCCGGCTGCGCCGGGACCGGATCGGGTTCATGTTCCAGTCCTTCAATCTGATCCCCACGCTGAACGCGGCCGAGAACATCACGCTGCCGATGGACATCGCGGGCCAGAAACCCGACCAGAAGTGGCTGGACCAGGTCATCGACACGCTCGGGCTGCGGGACCGGCTGAAGCACCGGCCCGCGCAGCTGTCCGGCGGGCAGCAGCAGCGCGTCGCCTGCGCGCGGGCGCTGGCCTCCCGCCCCGAGCTGATCTTCGCGGACGAACCGACCGGCAACCTCGACTCCCGTGCCGGGCTCGAGGTCCTCGGATTCCTCCGCGAGGCGGTCGACGACCTCGGCCAGAGCGTCGTCATGGTCACGCACGATCCGGGCGCGGCCGCCCACTCCGACGTGGTGCTGTTCCTCGGGGACGGGCGGATCGTGGACGAGATGCAGCGGCCGACGGCGGAGGCGGTGCTGGAGCGCATGCGGCACTTCTCCGGGGGCCGCCCGGCCGCCGGGGGAGCCTGCGACGACGTGGTCCTCGCCGCCGACTCGGACGACGTACCTCTCGACACCCTCGACAATCCCGACACCTTCGACAAGGACTGAGGCGGCGGCCGTGCTCAAGGCGACTCTGCGGAGCTTCCTCGCCCACAAAGGGCGGCTGCTCCTGTCCGCGCTGGCCGTCGTGCTGTCCGTGGCGTTCGTGGCGGGCAGCCTGATCTTCTCGGACACGGTCACCCGTACGTTCGACCGGCTCTTCGCCTCCACCGCGGCCGATGTGACCGTGTCCCCGAAGAACGATCTCAAGTCGCGGGTGTCGACCGGTGCCACGCCGACGCTGCCCGCCTCGCTCGCGGACCGGCTCGCGAAGGTCGACGGCGTGGCGGCCACCCATGTGGACGTGAGCGTCGAGAACCTCACCATCGTCGACCGCCAGAACAAGTCGATCGGACCCACCTCGGGCGCGCCGACCATCGCCACCAACTGGCAGGTCACCAAGCGCAGCCCGGTGAAGCTGACCTCCGGCCACGCCCCGCACGGCGCCGACGAGGCGCTGCTCGACGCGGACACCGCCAAGCGCAAGCACGTGGCGATCGGCGACAGCCTGACGGTGCAGGCACAGCGCACCTTCCCGGTGAAGATCGTCGGCATCGCCACCTTCACCACCACGAACCCCGGTGCCGCACTGCTGTTCCTCGACACCCCCACCGCACAGACGAACCTGCTCGGCAGCCCGGACGCCGCCACGAGCATCGCGGTGGACGCGGCGCCCGGGGTCGCCGACGCTCCGCTCAAGCAGCGGATCGCGGCGCAGGTCGGCACCAGGACCTACGAGGTGAAGACCGCCGACGAGCAGGCCAAGGACGCCGCCGCGCAACTCGGCGGATTCCTGGACGTCATCAAGTACGTGATGCTCGGCTTCGCCGGCATCGCCGTGCTGGTCGGCGTCTTCCTGATCGTCAACACCTTCTCGATGCTCATCGCCCAACGCACTCGTGAGCTGGGCCTGTTGCGCGCGCTCGGCGCCGACCGACGGCAGGTGCGGCGGTCCGTGCTCACCGAGGCGCTGCTGCTCGGTCTGGTCGGCTCGACGCTCGGACTCGCCGCGGGGATCGGGCTCGCCCTCGGGCTGATCCGGCTCATGAGCGCGTTCGGGATGAACCTCAAGTCCACCGAGATGGTGATCGGGTGGCCGACCCCGGTCACGTCGTATGTCGTCGGGGTCGGCGTCACCTTCGTGGCGGCGTATCTCCCCGCCCGGCGCGCGGCCGGTGTCTCCCCGATGGCGGCCCTCTCGGACGCCGAGGTCGCCGGGGTGGGACGGCCGCTGCGGACGCGCGCCCTGGTGGGCTCGGTCGTGGGCGTGGCCGGCGGCGCCGCGCTGGCCGGCTGCGCCGCGGCGTCGAAGACCGCGACGTCCGCCTCCCTGCTGGGCCTCGGTGTCGTGCTCACCCTCATCGCGACGGTGATCGCGGGTCCGCTCCTCGTGCGGCCGGTGATCCGGGTCCTGGGCGGTGCCTTCCCCGCCCTGTTCGGCCCGGTCGGCCGGATGAGCCAGCGCAACGCGCTGCGCAATCCGCGGCGCACGGGCGCCACGGCGGCCGCGCTCATGGTGGGCCTCGCGCTGGTCGGCGGGATGTCCGTGGCGAGCGCGTCCATGAGCAAGTCCTTCGACCATCAGATCGACAAGACGCTGGGTTCCGACTTCGTGATCCAGAACAGCAACTTCGTGCCGTTCACCACGGAGATCACGGACAAGGTGCGCGCCACCCGGGGCGCCGGGCTCGTCGTCCGCCAGCGGTTCACGCCGGTCGCGGTGCGGCTGCCGGACGGCAAGCGGGTCGAGACGACCGCGGCGGGTTACGATCCGCGGCTCGACGACGTCGCCCACGTCACGTACACCCAGGGGGACACGGCGGCGGCGCTCGGCGCCGGTCGCCTGGCGATGGACGCGGAGTTCGCGCGGGAGCACGGCGTGCGCGTCGGCAGCGCGATCCCCGTCGAGTTCCCCGCGGGGCGGAAGACCGACCTGACGGTGGGGGCGCTCACCGACCAGGGCGGCTCCGGCGGTTTCGGGATGCAGGGCGGGCTGTTCTTCGGCTTCGGCACGATCGAGAAGTACGTGCCCGGCGGGCAGGACTCGGCCCTGTACGTGAACGCGGCGCCCGGCACGAGCCCCGACCGGCTGCGCGCGCAGCTGGAGCAGACGCTCAAGCCCTATCCGCAGGTGCAGGTCCGCGACCAGGCAGACTACAAGAAGCTCGTGCACGACCAGATCGCCGTGCTGCTCTACCTCGTGTACGCGCTGCTCGGACTCGCGATCGTGATCGCGGTGCTCGGCGTGGTCAACACCCTCGCCCTGTCGGTGGTCGAACGCACCCGTGAGATCGGACTGCTGCGCGCCATCGGGCTCGGCCGGCGCCAACTGCGCCGGATGATCAGGCTGGAGTCGGTGGTGATCGCCGTGTTCGGCGCCGTCCTCGGCCTCGCGCTCGGGCTGGTCTGGGGCGTCTGTGTGCAGCGGGTCCTCGCGCTCCAGGGCATGAAGTCGCTCGCCATCCCCTGGACCACCATCGTCGCCGTGGTCGTGGGTTCGGCGGTCGTGGGCATAGTGGCGGCGCTGCTGCCGGCGCTGCGTGCCTCACGCATGAACGTCCTGGCGGCCATCGCACACGAATGATGTACACGTGTCCTGTCCGCTGATGTACTCGCGTCCTGTCCGCCCCGTTCACCCCTCGAGCGCAAGTCGCCCGTGAGTGAGGAGAGTTCATGTCGCGGCCCCTGCCCCCTTCCGGCCCCTCCCGTCGCTTCCGCCCCTTCCGCTTCGGCATCAACCTGCTCGACCCCGCGCCCCTCGACGAGTGGCGCGCCAAGTGCCGGCGGGCCGAGGAACTCGGCTACGACGTGATCCTGGTCCCCGACCACCTGGGCATGCCCGCGCCCTTCCCCTCGCTGGTAGCCGCGGCGGAGGTCACCGAGCGGCCCCGCCTCGGCACCTTCGTGCTCAACGCGGGCTTCTGGAATCCCACGCTGCTGGCCCGCGAGGTCGCCACCACGGACACGCTGACGGGCGGCCGCCTCGAACTCGGGCTCGGCACCGGCTACATCCCGGCGGAGCACGACACCGCAGGCCTCCCCTGGGGCTCGCCGCGCGAGCGGGTCGACCATCTCCAGCGCACCGTGGAGGAGTTGGAGCGCCTCCTCGGTTCGGACGAGCACCGGCCGGGAACGGTACAGCGGCCCCGTGTGCCGCTGCTGATCGGCGCCAACGGCGACCGGATGCTGCGGCTCACCGCCGAGCACGCGGACATCGCGGCGTTCACCGGGGCGCGCACCAGCCCGGGCGGCACGCTGGAGCCGATCACGGCCGCCGAAATGGACGAGCGCGTCGCCCTGTACCGGGAGGCGGCCGAGGGACGCAAGGAGCCCGCCGAGCTCAATCTGCTGATCCAGATACTCGCCGTCACCGACGACCGCGGCGCCGCGATCCGGCCCTGGCTGCCCCGTATCCCGAACCTGACCGAGGACGAGGTCCTGGAGCTGCCGATCGTGCTGGTGGGAACGCTGGAGCAGATCGTCGCGCGGGTCCGGGCGCAGCGGGAGCGGTACGGGTTCTCGTATCTGACGGTCCTGGAGCCCAACATGGAGGCGTTCGCCCCCGTCGTCGAGGCGCTGCGGGGCCAGTGACCGTCCGGATCGTGGAATTCGTCGCCGCACCACGGAACACATGATGGGATCGGCGCCATGACCGAGCTGCGCATACGGGCCGCGACGACCGAGGACCTCGACACCGTGCGGGCTTTCTGGAAGGTGGCCGCCGAGGGCACGAGCATCAGTGACGACCGGGACGGCGTGGGACGACTGGTCGCCCGCGATCCGGAGGCGCTGATCCTGGCCGAGGACGACGGCGGGCTGGTGGGCACGGTGATCGCGGGCTTCGACGGCTGGCGCTGCCATCTGTACCGGTTCGCGGTGCATCCCGGGCGGCGCCGCCGCGGGATCGGCTCCGCGCTGCTCGCCGCCGCCGAGGAGCGGTTCGTACGGCTCGGGGGGCGGCGCGCGGACGCGATGGTGCTGTGGCGGAACGAGACCGGGCAGCATGCGTGGCGGGCCGCCGGGTACGCGCCCCAGGAGCAGTGGCGCCGCTGGGCGAAACCGCTCACCGACTAGCCTCCAGCACCCAAGAGGGCACTTTGCCGACCCTTTACCATGGGAGGATCACCCGTTCCTCCCATGAAAGGTGTGAGCGTCCGCCGATGGGCGAGCCTCCCCGTACCCGACATCGCGCGATCCCCCCGCCCCTGGCCGATCATGGGACGGAGGTGACGCGATGACCGAGGTGCTCCTCCTCCTGGTGGCGGTGCTGCTCTCGCTGGCCTGTGGCGCCTTCGTCGCGGCGGAGTTCTCACTGACCACGGTCGAGCGCAGCGAGCTGGAGCGCGCCGTCGAGCGCGGCGAGCGCGGCGCGTCGGGCGCCCTCAAGTCCGCACGGAATCTGACATTCCAGCTGTCCGGCGCCCAGCTCGGCATCACCGTCACCAACCTGGTCGTCGGCATGCTCTCCGAGTCGTCGATCGCCAAGCTCATCGCGGGTCCGCTGGAGTCGCTCGGTGTCTCGCCCTCCGCGTCCCGCTCGGTGGCGCTGGTCATCGGTACGGCCCTGTCGACGGTCTTCCTGATGGTCGTCGGCGAGCTGGTCCCCAAGAACTGGGCGATCTCCTCACCGCTCGCCGTGGCCAAGCGGGTGGCGACGCCGCAGCGCTGGTTCAGCGCCGCGTTCCGCCCGTTCATCACGCATCTCAACAACACGGCCAACCGTGTCGTACGTGTCTTCGGCCTCGAACCGGCCGAGGAGCTGGCCTCCGCACGCGGACCCCAGGAACTCGTCGCCCTGGCCCGGCACTCCGCCAAGGAGGGCGCTCTGGAGGCGGACACCGCCGAGCTGTTCGTGCGCACCCTGAACCTCGCCGACCTGAGCGCGGAGAACGTGATGACCCCGCGCGTCCAGGTCATCGCCCTGGACGTCCAGGCGACCTGCGAGGACGTGGCGAACGCGACACGGGCGACGGGGCTGTCCCGCTTCCCCGTCTACCGCGGCAACCTCGACTCGGTCGTGGGCGTGGCACACATCAAGGACGTGGTGGCGGTACCCGCCGAGCCGCGGCCTCGCACCCCCGTCTCCCGGATCATGCGCGAACCCCTGTTCGTACCGGAGTCGCTCACCGTCGACCGGCTGCTCGACCGGCTGTCCGGCGGACGCACCATGGCCGTCGTCATCGACGAGTACGGCGGCACGGCGGGCGTCGCCACCCTGGAGGACATCGTCGAGGAGGTCGTCGGCGAGGTCCGCGACGAGCACGACCCGCACGAGACGCCCGATCTGGCCCCGGCCGGCACGGACGAGGAGGGGCGGGCGCTGTACTCGGCCGACGGGTCCGCCCGCACCGACCAGCTGGCCCGCGTCGGGCTGCGGGTGCCCGAGGGGCCCTACGAGACCCTGGCCGGTTTCCTCGCGACGGGGCTCGGCCGCATACCCGCCGTCGGGGACGCCGTCGAGGTCGCCGGGTGGCGGCTCGACGTGGTGGACGCCTCCGGGCGGCGGGCCGCGCGGGTGCTGCTGCACGCGCCGCGTGACGAGGAGCAACGCCACGACGAGGAGAGGGGGCCGCGATGACCGTCGTACAACTGCTGATCGGGCTGGCGACGCTGGTCGTGAACGCCTTCTTCGTGGGCGGCGAGTTCGCGCTGATCTCGGTGCGCCGCAGCCAGATCGAACCGCGTGCCGAGGAGGGCGACCGGCGGGCACGCAGCGTCCTGTGGGGCCTGGAGCACGTGTCCGCGCTGCTGGCGGCCGCGCAACTGGGCATCACCCTGTGCACGCTGGTCCTCGGCATCGTGGCCGAGCCCGCGATCGCGCACCTGCTGGAACCGGCGTTCCACGCGATGGGCGTCTCGCAGAGCGCGGGCCACGCGATCTCGTTCGTGATCGCGCTCGCCCTGGCGACCTATCTGCACATGCTGCTCGGCGAAATGGTGCCGAAGAACATCGCGCTCGCGGAGCCGGTGCGCACCGCGCTGCTGCTCGGACCGCCGCTGGTGGCGCTCTCCCGGGCGCTGCGCCCGGTGATCTTCACGGTCAACGCCTTCGCGAACGGCCTGCTGAAGCTGCTGCGGGTCGAGACGAAGAACGAGGTCGTCGCCACCTTCTCCGACGACGAGCTGGCCAGGCTGGTCAAGGACTCCGGCGAGGCGGGGCTCATCGACGACCGCGCTCTGGAGCGGCTGCACGACGCGCTGGAACTCGGCCGCCGGCCCGTACGGGACGTGGTGCTGCCGCTGGAACGTGTCGTGTACGCGCGCGTGGGCGTCACTCCGGAGGAGCTGGAGCGGCTGTCCGCCGAGTCCGGCTTCTCGCGCTTCCCGGTCGTGGACGAGGGGCGCCGCATCGTGGGCTATCTGCACGTCAAGGACGCGCTGGACGCGATGCCGCGCGAGGTGCCGTTCCGGGTGGAGGACATGCGGCCCATCGCGCGGGTACGGGAGAGCACACCGCTGGACGACGTGCTCACGGCGATGCGCCGCAGTCGTACGCACCTCGCGGGAGTCATGGGCAGCGACGGACGGATGACGGGGCTGGTCACGATGGAGGACGTGCTGAGGGAGCTGTTCGGGCAGACGGTGTGAGCGGGCCGGGCCGTCCCGGCCGTCCCCGGTGGCGACCCGACCGACCGGCGAGTATGCGTTCGGGTTAGCATCTTGTCCGCCATGCAGACGAATGCCACCTACACCAGTCTTGTCGCGGTCGGCGACTCCTTCACCGAGGGCATGTCGGACCGGCTGCCCGACGGCTCCTACCGCGGCTGGGCCGATCTCCTCGCCGGCCGGATGGCCACGCGGACGCCCGGTTTCCGCTACGCCAACCTCGCGGTGCGCGGCAAGCTGATCGGGCAGATCGTCGAGGAGCAGGTGGACGTGGCGGTCGCGATGCGGCCCGACGTGATCACCCTCGTCGGCGGACTCAACGACACGCTGCGTCCCAAGGTCGACATGGGGCGTGTCCGCGCTCTCCTGGAGGAGGCCGTGGAGCGGCTCGCCCCCGCCTGCGAGCGGCTCGTCCTGATGCGCAGCCCAGGCCGCAACGGTCCGGTTCTCGAACGTTTCCGGCCGCGTATGGAGGAGCTCTTCTCCGTCGTCGACAAGCTCGCGGACCGGCACGGAGCACTGGTGGTCGACCTCTACGGGGCGCCCTCGCTCGCCGACCCCCGGATGTGGGACGTGGACCGGCTGCATCTGACGGCCGAGGGGCACCGCCGGGTCGCGGAGGCCGTCTGGCAGACGCTCGGGTACGAGCCCGAGGACAAGGAGTGGCGTACGCCGATGCCCCCGACGCCGCCGCCCGGCTGGGCCGCCCGCCGCGCCGCCGACGCCAGCTTCGCCAGGCAGCACCTGCTGCCATGGATAGGACGACGGCTGACGGGACGCTCATCGGGGGACGGCCGGACAGGCGCCCACTTCAGCGCTGAGCTGGGCAAAGCCTTCTGGGTCACCCCTGCGGACCACACAAACCCCGGCCCTGTGACGGACTGGCGACGGGTGGGGCACTAGCTAGTGCCGCAACAGGCAACGTTCGCCCCGTCGCGACGCCCGGCACGCACTCTCGCCGCACCGGCCGAAAGCCCAAGTACGTCCAGTACGAGG
>NZ_JBEYFS010000306.1:0-11544 GCF_040634475.1 Streptomyces sp. NPDC007095 | reverse complement strand
GGTCCATCGGCCGTACCGTCCGGCCGCTCCGCCGCGGCGCTGCCAGCCGTGGCGGTGCAGCAGCGCGCTGAGGACGGCGGGGTCGACCTGGCCCGGCTCGGGCGGCTCGGTCCAGTGGGACTCGACGGGGTGCGGCCTGACCGGCCGAAGGGGTTCGCCGATCGAGTCGATGGGGCGGTGTGTCAAGGTTTCCCTCCCGTCCCGGCCCTCGTCATGATCTCGCAGAGCGCCCTGTCGTCGAAGATGCGCGAGGTCGGTATCCGCACGGTGGTCCGGCGCCGACCGGTGATCGGGTGGCCGGCGAGGTTGATCCAGTAGCAGCAGTGCCGCAGGTCGAGGCGGTCGTGGCTGGCGCGCAGCCAGTCGTCCTGGGACCTGGGCACCAGCATCACGACCAGGATCTTGTGCACCGAGACCGGGGTGCGGGCGAGCTTCGCCAGGTGCTCGTTGTCGAGCGTGAAGGAGAAGGCGGGCCCGGGCGGGTTCGGCGGGATCTGGTACGTGCACTTGAGCTGCACCTTGATGGTGACTTCGTCGTCGACCGTGTGCCCGGGGGCGCTGTGGCTGACGTGCCAGTCGATGCCGTTGTCGGGAAAGGGCTGGGACAGCGAACAGCCCGCCGCGGCCGCGACGGCGTGCAAGTAGCCCACCTGCAAGGTCTCCATGCAGGCGGTGGTGGCGAGTGTGCCGCGATGGGGTGCCGTCCGCTGGGGCAGCAGCCCGCCCCGCTCGGGCTGCGCGAGTGCCATGAGTCCAACAGCCTTCCAAGCCAAGTGATTCCCCGCGACGGGCCGCTGAACTGCAAAGACCCGTACCTGTGTTGTCTCCTTCCGGCGTACGGCGCAAACAGCCCGGGTATCACCAAACAGGCAGAAGACGGTGCGTCAGCTGCCGTGGGTGAACGAGGAGTTGTGTACGTATGACGTGCTGGTACGAAGGCCCTTTGGCCGCGTTCGACACGGAGACCACGGGCGTGGACGTCGAGACCGACCGGATCGTGTCGGCCGCCGTCGTCGTCCAGGACGCCGCGGGTTCCCGGCCCCGGGTGACCCGCTGGCTGGTGAACCCGGGAGTGCCGGTGCCCGCGGGTGCGACGGCGGTGCACGGGCTGACAGACGAACACCTTCAGCGCAACGGCCGCTGGCCGTCGCCGGTGATGGACGAGATAGCCAGGGTGCTGGGCGAACAGGCCGCGGCGGGCCGCCCGCTCGTCGTGATGAACGCGCCGTTCGATCTGACGCTCCTGGACCGGGAGTTGCGCCGCCATCGCGCCACCAATCTCGACCGGTGGTTCGAGCCGGCGCCGCTGCGTGTGCTCGATCCGCGGGTTCTGGACAAACATCTGGACCGCTATCGCAAGGGCCGCCGCACCCTGACCGACCTGTGCGCGCACTACGACGTGGTGCTGGAGGGCGCGCACGACGCGGCGGCGGACGCACTGGCCGCGATGGAGGTCGTACGAGCGGTGGGGCGTCGTTTCGCCACCAGGCTGGAGCGGCTCTCCCCCGCCGAACTGCACACCCTGCAGTCGGTGTGGCACGCGGCACAGGCGCGCGGCCTTCAGGCGTGGTTCGCGCGCAGCGGTTCACCGGAGGCGGTGGATCCGGCGTGGCCGCTGCGTCCGGAACTGCCGGCGGCGGCCTGAGCCCGCGCGGGACAACGAAAAACCGGTCCGTCTGTGACGGACCGGTCTTCTCCGGGTGGGCGATACTGGGTTCGAACCAGTGACCTCTTCGGTGTGAACGAAGCGCTCTCCCACTGAGCTAATCGCCCGGGAACGCACTGAACAATACAGGTCCCTGCGGGTGTGGTTCAAACCGCTTCGGGATGAGCCTTCAGTCACGCGTGAGCCGGGCCGCCAGTCCGCGCTGTCCCGCGCGCATCATCAGGGCGTGGTTCGCGCGGAACACCGGCCGTCCCGGCACCGCGAAGCGCCGCAGCAGCGGCTTGCTCACGTCGACCTCCTGGTCGTACTGGGCGCGGGTGCCTGAACCGGCGGTGGTGAGCGTCCAGCGCGCCCAGCCGTCGATGTCGCCCGCCATCGCGATCTCCAGGACCCCGGCCACCGGGTCGCGGCGCAGCTCGCGCGCCGTGAACACCAGGTCGTACGGCAGGAACGAGCGGATGCGCATGGTGCCGCTGCGCTCGTCGATCCGGATCACCTCACGGACCTGGGGCCACCAGCGCGGGTAGTCCTCGGCCCGTTCGAGAACGGGGTACACCTCGGCGGGCGGCGCGGGCAGGGCCCAGACACTGCGGAAGCGGTAATGGCTCCAGTCCATGGACGGAGTGTGCCCAACCGGGCATCTGAGTACGGCATGAGTACGCGCACTCATGCCGGAGAAGGTGACCGGGACCACACTTCCGGGATATGACCCACCTTCCGCCCCCGGCCGAGGAGTTGCGGCTCCTGGACACCGAGCTGCGGCAACTCGACGCGCGCCGGGCCCTGTTGCTGGCCCGCCGCGCCTGGCTGATCCGGCCTTGGGGACCAGCGGAACAGCCAGTAACGCTAAGCACTTGATCTTGCTGCGTTCGCCTACAACTCGAACGTCAGCTGCCCGCCGGTTTCGAGCGCGGTATGCCGGGTCTGGGCCCGGGTGCGGGCGTGGTGGTTACGGTCGTAGTGCAGGTGGCAGCCCTGGCATGGCTTTGAGGTTGGCCGGGTGACAGTTCTCCGGCGTGTGGTCGAGGTGCGCGCTCTCGTCGTCAGGATGACCCGCGAACCGGTGCCGTTCACGGGCTGTCCGTGCCGGTTGGGACACCGGCCGGGGTGACTGCCGCGTCCGCACTCGCCTTCACACTCGCACCGCCAGCCGGCGCGTTCGTTGATGGCGTTGGAGATGTCCGGCCAGTCGGCGGGACAACGCTCGCGGTTCTAGGGACGGATCGGCACGTGGGGTCACCGTTCCGCAGCGTCGAGCTGGTGGGGGACGGCGGAGGCGCGCAGGTCTTGGAGGTCGGGGATGTGGTTGTAGAGGGTGCCCGGGGAGATGCCCAGCATTTTGGCGATCGAGGTGATGGAGCGGCCGGGGTCGGGCAGCAGGTCGCGGGCGGCGCGGATGACTTCCTCGGTAGCGACGGTGGGGCGCCCGCCGACCCGGCCGCGGGCGCGGGCGGCGGCCAGGCCCTCGCGGGTGCCCTGGACGATGAGTTCGCGGATGAACTCCGCCAGAGCGGCGAAGACGTGGAAGACGAGCCGGCCGCCGGGGGTGGTGGTGTCGAGGTTCTCGTGCAGCGAGGTGAAGCCGATCCCGCGCGTCCGGAGTTCGGCGACCATGTTGATGAGGTCCTGGAGGCTGCGGCCGTAGCGGTCGAGCGAGGGGACGACGAGGGTGTCACCAGCGTCGAGGAAGGCGTGGCACGCCTTCAATTCCGGGCGGAGGGCGTTCTTGCCGGACTTCTTGTCCGAGAAGATCTTCCGGCATCCGGCGGTGGTGAGGGCGTCGATCTGCCGGTCGAGCTTCTGTCCGCCGCTGGACACCCGCGCGTACCCGATCTTGATCTCGGTGCAGACAAGCGGTTCGGCAACGAGGAGTTCGGGGTGGCCGGACGGCTCCGGAGTGTCACTCATGACCCCGGATCATGTCAGAAAACGGTGGTCGAGGGTTCTTGAATGACCCAGGTTTTTGAAGGGTTTTTTGAAGGGGCTGCGGGGTGTGCGGACCCCCGCACGGTGATCTTCAGAAAACGTTCGTTTTTTGAAGGCGAGGCTCGTCGACCCGCATCGTCTTCTTTGTTGGATCGGAGTGTCGCAGTAAGGGCGGTTGGTGCGATGCCGGGCCCTCATCAGCACCCCGGGCGAGACTCTGACGGCACGGTCGGCGGCAGCCCGGCAGGGACGCAAGGGGTCATCCCGGTTTCTGATCGATCTCGGCGAGTCGCGCCTCCACCTGGCCTCCCAATTCGATCAGCAGGTCCATCTGCGCAGGGGTCACGTGGTCGATCAGCACATTGCGCACGTCAGCCAGGTGGAGTGGGGCGGCTGCCTCGACGAGGGTGCGGCCCTGTTCGGTGATGACCACGACGGCCCCTCGCTGGTCGGTCGCGCATCGCTCGCGGCGGATGAGGTTGCGGTTCTGCATGCGGGTCAGATGCTGCGACAGACGGCTCTTCTCCCATTGCAGCGCATCTCCGAGTGCGAACGACCGCAGGCGTCCCTCGGGCGCCTCGGACAGGTGCGCCAGCACCTGGTAGTCGGCGGTGGACAGCCCGCTGTGGGTGCGCAGCTGCCGCTCGATGTATTCGGACAGGCCGGCCTGCATCTTCATGAGGCTGCGCCAAGCCCGCTGCTCACGCTCGTCTAGCCATCGCGGTTCGTCCATGAAGCCCACCCTACCGCTTTGGTTGACATGTTAACCAGTCCGTCGTACGGTTTGGTTAACACCTCAACCAAATGGACTGGCGGAGGTCGGAGCCGCCTACAGAAACGCGGCGACGACAGGCCGGACGACGAAGCTGCTCTGCCGCCTCGACAGCCTTCAGCAATTACTGGAACAGGGAGCACTCATGTCTGCAGACACCCGCTACGCCATCGTGGGCACCGGAAACATCGGTTCGGCGCTGGCGCGCGTCTTCGCCCGGGCCGGAGTCGAGGTCAGCATCGCCAACACCCGCGGACCGGGCTCGATCAGCGAACTCGCCGCCTCCTGGGGTTCCACGGTCCGGGCCGTGACGCTCACCGAGGCGCTGGCGAGCGACGTCATCTTCATGGCCATCCCGTTCGGCGCAGTCGAGACGTTCGGCAACGCCCTGCCAGATTGGAACGGGAAGATCGTCGTCGACACCACCAACGCGCACTACGCGCCCAACGCGGGCGACATCCTCAAGGGTCGGCTCTCCTCGCAGTACGCGGCCGAGGTCCTGCCCGGCGCCCAGATCGTGAAGGGCTTCAACCACCTTCCCGCCCAGACGCTCGCCGCCGAAGTGCCCTCCGGCCAGGGCAAGCGCGTGGTCTTCGTCTCCAGCGACTCCGGGGAGGCCAGCTCCCAGATCGCCGAGCTCGCCCGCACGCTCGGCCTGTCGCCGGTGGAACTCGGCAGGATCGACGAAGGCGGACGCCTCATCGAGGTTCCCGGCGTACTGGTGCTCAGGAACTTCACCGAACAGCCCCTCACCTGATCGGCCGCGTTCCGCCTTCCACAGGCGGTGCGGCCGGCGCCGACGAGCCGTCCCGCCTCAGCGTCTGCCGTCACCGGCCGCACCGCGGCGGCCGGCGCCCGGCCGGGTTGCCGCGCAGCAGCGCTCTCCATCGATGAGACCGCACTTCAGCAACGCTCACGCGTGAGCAGCAAAACCCCTGGCACACCCATCCTCCACGGATGCCGGTCCCGTACAGCTCGGGCGGTCCGAATCACTCACCAGAAAGGCATGACCCGTGTTTGTCTTCGCCGCCGTACTGAGCGTTCTGCTCGCCGTTGTCGGGCTGGCCGCCGGACTACCGAAAGCCCTGCTCAAGGGCAGCATTCCAGCCCAGTTGCAGTCTCCCGGAGGCTTCAGCGCCCCGCTGGTCCGGTTCATCGGGCTGGCCGAGCTGGCCGCAGCCGCAGGGCTCATCGCCGGTCTCTTCTGGCAGCCCATCGGCGTTGCCGCCGCCCTGGGATTCGCAGTCCTGCTCGTCGGAGCCGTCGGCTTCCACGCCAAGTCCGGCGACTACGCCAACCCCGAGACCCGCGGCAACGCGATGGCACCCATCATCCTCACCGTCATCGCGATCGCTGCCGCCGCCACGCTCGTCCTCGCCTCCTGACCAGCGCCTGAATCCGAGGCGCCACAGCTCACCTTCCGCCCGGCAAACCCGGCCGGGTGATCGCGAGACCGCCCTCGCCACGCGGACCGTCACCGATCATCCGCATTCCCGACCACTGCTACACCTGAGGAACATCCCATGGCCACTCTTCTGCATCTCGATTCCTCGCTGTTTTCCGGCGACGCCTCCTCCTCCCGCGCCGTGACCGCCGCCTTCCGCCGGACCTGGCAGGAGCACCACCCGGAGGGCACGGTCATCTACCGTGACCTCGCCACGAACCCCGTACCGCACCTCACCGCCGACGCCCACACCGCCGGCCAGACCGACCCGGCCACGCACACCCCCTCCCAGGCCACCGCCCTCGCCCACCGGCTGACGCTGATCGACGAGCTGGAGAACGCCGACGCCATACTGATCGGCGCTCCGATGTACAACTACTCGATTCCCTCGACCCTCAAGGCGTGGCTCGACAACATCGTCCTCGTCGGCCGCACCGCCGGCGTGGAAAGCTCCAGGCTCAAGGGCACCCCCGTCACCGTCGTCGCCAGCCGCGGCGGCTCCTACGCCCCGGGCACGCCCCGCGAGGGCTACGAATACGTGCAGAACTACCTCACGGCCGTTCTGGCCGACGCGCTCGCCCTGGACTTGAACTTCATCGTCCCGGAACTCACGATGGCCGTACACAACCCGGCGATGTCCCAGCTCATCCCCCTCTTCGAAGCCTCCCGCCAGCAGGCACTGGACGACGCAGCCTCCACGGCCAAGGCGATAGCCCACCGCATCGCCGCCTAGAAACAGCGCCCTCCGGACGGCGGCCGTGAAGCACGCTTCACGGCCGCCGTGGGCGCACTCCAGCGGGGACAGGCGGCTGGCTGCCCTCGAAGGAATTTCTCGCCCCGGAGGAGCTGGACGACGCGAACCGGCGAATCGACGAGGCGGCCGGCGCTGCCGGGCGAGACCCGAGCCGGACCAACCGGGTCTACAACCTGGTCGGTGACCGTTCGACTACGCAGCGGGTCGACCTGCTGACGAGCTGGCCGGTCGAGCACGGCATGAACGGCTACACCTTCAGCGGCCCGGCCGACGAGTCCGCGCTGCGCCCCATCATCGAGAAGGTCGCGCCCGCCGTGCGCGAGGCAGTCGCAAAGGAGCATCGACGATGACACAGCCGCAGGCGGGAACTGTCGCCGGCCGCCAGATGGTGCAGCAGCTGCTGATGGCGCATGCGCCGCTGCGCAGCGACGTCGCCGCCCTGCGCAAGGGGCTTGAGGTGCTCGATGCGGCGACCACACGCGCAGAGGACATTGAAGAGCTGCTCGGCGGTCTGACTGTCGCGGACCTCACCTGGCAGCTCAAGGTGGGCTGCCAGCATTTCTGCGCCCACCTGGACGCCCACCACACGATCGAGGACGCTCGGATGCTGCCGGTCATGCAGCACCGGTTCCCCGAGCTCAGCGGTCAGATCGGGCGGCTCCGGCGCGAGCATGAGGAGGTCAAGCAGATGATCGTGAGCATCCGCGCCGACGCGCGGCATCTGAACCCCAAGGACGAACGCTCCGTCCACGTGGTGCTGGAACGGATCGTCGCGCTTTCCGACCACCTCCAGGCACATCTCGACTTCGAGGAGCGCACCCTCTTCCCGTACTTCCTGCGGATGGACCACGGCTGGCACGCCTGAGCTGTCCTGGCCGGGAGCGTGAGTTTGGAGCCGCGGACGGCGGTGCCGCTGCGCCATGGAGGCTTTGAAGCTGGACGCTGAGCTTGACTCAGACACGAAAATAGAGGCTTTGTGCAGGTCAGGTCACCTCGATGGGTTCGAAGCGGATGGTCATCGTCGTGTCCCTGCGGTCGGCGGCGAACCGCTCGTTGGCCTCCCGCGGGTGCTCCCTCATCTCGTCGTACGAGTCGGTCACGGTCATACCGGCGCCCCCTTCTCGCTGCCCCCGCCGGTCGGCGGTGGCCTTCTCGAAGTACAACGACCCGCCCCGGACGGCGGATGCGGCGCTCACTCCTCCTGGCCGTCGTCATCGTCGAGGTCGACAGCATCCGGGTCGCGCAGGGGCCGCAGCCCCTTCACCGGCTGGGAGGCGGTGAAGTTGTACCGGCCCAGGACGTTCAGATTCTTGTGCTTGAGCGGGGAGAGCCGGGCGACGTCCTCGTCGCGGATCTCGTAGCCCTCCGCGCGGAGCTGGGCGACGGCGGCGTCGATGTAGCGCGTCGTCCAGAGGACCACGGCGTTCAGCACGAGCCCCAGCGCCCCGAGCTGGTCCTCCATCCCGTCCCGGTACGCCTGGTGGATGGTGCCCTTCTTGCCGTGGCAGATGTCGCGGGCGAGCTTGTGGCGGGATTCCTGGACGGTGAGCTGTTTGTGCATCTGGCGGCGGTAGGTGTCGTCGACCGGGTCGACGACGGCGAGCAGGTGCAGGGTCTTGGCGATGCGCCCGTACTCGGCGAACGCCTGCCCCAGCGGGGCGGGATGCCCCTCTCGGCCGAACATCCTCAGCAGGTCGTAGGCGCGGACCTGGTTGGTGACCAGGGAGCCGGCGACCCGCAGCATGTCCGGCCAGTGCGTGATCACCTTCTTCACGTTCACCTTGTTCCGCGCGATCGCCTCCAGCGGCCCGTACCCGCCGGCCGTCTCGGCGCCGGGCATCTGGGCCTTCCAGAACCGCTGGTCTTGAAGGTCCTTGAAGCGCGGGGAGAAGCGGTAGCCGAGCAGCTTGAAGATGCCAAAGACCATGTCGGAGTAGGAGGCGTTGTCGGTGGCGACCATCTCCGGCTTCACTCCGCCGTCCAGGTTCAGCAAGGCGTCCAGGATGAACAGGGAGTCGCGCGGGGTACCGGGCACCACCATCTGTCCGATGCCGATGACCTGGTCGTTGATGGCGTTCAGCCATGTGATGCCGGTCTTCTTCGCGAAGTACTTGGGTGAGGGGGCGGCGTTGATGGTGCGGACGGGGACGACGAACCGCAAGCCGTCGACGGAGGCCAGTAGCCCCTTTCCCCAGTGCTCGACGATGGGCACCTGGGCCTGGGCGGCGATCAGGGCCGCGTTCGCCGCGGCGATGGTGTCGGCGCGCAGATAGTACTGGTCGACGTGGACCAGCCGGGAGCGGGTCAGAGCCTCGTGGTTGGGGTTGATGACCGGGGTCATCCCGATGTTGCACGCCTCGCTCACCAGCAGGGCGACGACCGAGGTGGTCAGGTCCTTCATCCGGGTTCTGCCGTCGCCCAGATGCACGAAAGCGTCCAGGAACCCGGTCCATGAGTACACCTCGAACAGCAGGTCCGGCAGGTCGATCTTCGGAAGCATCTTCTCGACACGCTCGCGCAGCCACTTCAGTGACTTCGGCTCACTGAGCGCATGGAGCTTCTCCACGTTCAGCTTCGCCCGGCCGTTTGGCTGCACCTCGATACTGATCTTTGCGTCGGAGCCCGCCTCCTGAAGGCGCTCGGCCATCTGCTTCCACGTCGCGTCCAGCACGGTGACCAGTTCCCGAAGGTGCTGTTCGGCGTCCTCGTCCAGGCTCAGGCCCGCCAGGACGTCCTCGCGCACCGCCTCCCACCCCTTGCCCTGAAGCAGCCGGGCTCGCGGGTCGGACCAGCGGTGCGAGGGCGAGGCGAAGATGTCGCGGCGCCTCAGCGCGCCGAACAGCTGCTCCAGCACACACACCACGTACGCATCCCGGTCCACCGCCCCCTGCGGCAGCTCCGCGTTCGCGTACACGGCCTTGCGCCAGTGCGCCGGCACCAGCTTGTCGTCGACCTCGCGCGGCAGCAGCGGCTTCTCGCCCACCTTCCGCCGGGAGAGAGCCGGGAGCCGCTGCACCCCGGTGAGGATCCGTCTGCCGGCGGGCGCCGCGTCCAGCGCCTTCGACTCACCCAGCAGCGACAGGAACGGCCTGACGGTGTTGTAGCGCAGCGCCAGCGCCCCACGCAGCGCGGTCTCCGCCGTGCCGTCGTCCTCCAGCACCAGGCTCACCACCGTGGCCGCCGCGCTGGAGAGCGCGGCCCGAGGCGCGACCTCCTCCAAGGCCCGCCACAGCGCGGCCACGTCGACATCGCAGCCGCTCGCCTCGATGAGCTCCAGCTCCTCGATGATCACCTTCGAGACCCGGGCGGTGATCCGTGCCGCCTTCTCCAACTGCGGCAGCGTGGACAGGCGCTGCTTGTCCGTGGACCGCCTCGCGGAGCTGATCAGCCGGGTGGCCATCAGGATCTCGAAAAGGTCCAGCGCGTCGTCGATCGCCTTCGCCTCCAGGTGGCGCATCACCGCGGTGAGCATCGCCGTGCGCTTGGGCTCCGGGGTCCGCTCCAGCTTCGGCGCCTTGGTGCCCAGCCCGTACCGGGCCAGCGCTGACAGCCGGTTCGGCGGAACCTGCTCCAGCCTGAGACGGCCCAACTGGAAGGCGGCGATGTCCTCGACCCGTTGCAACGCGGCCTTCATTGCGGCGCCGGTGGTCCGCGTCGGCGGCTGGCGCATCCGCTCCAGCTCCGAATGCCGTTTGCCCTCCGGCGTCTTCAGCGTGGCGACGAGGTCGCCGGGCAGAGCCGGGTCCGCCCGCCGGGCCGCCCTGGCGACCGTGGCGTGCAGCCGCTTGTCCGCGGCGCCGCGGACCTCGGCGACCTGCCGGGCCAGCACGCTCACTCCCGGCAGCAGCACCCGGTTGCGGCGCAGCCAGCCCACCGCGTGATCGAACAGAGCCTTCGGCCCCTCCGCGTGCGCAGTCCACGCCCGGCCGTGCAGGAAGGCCCGGAGCTTCCGGCCCTGGTCGTGGTCCTCGTACTGGTGATAGCCGTACGCGTCACGTATCTCCCACGCGTGCTCGTACGGCGTCGGCCTGCGCTCGGTATACCGCTTGATCTGGGAGACATCCCCGATCCCCAGCTGCTCGGCCAGATGCTCGACGACAGGCCACGGCACCGCGAGGGGGTCCTCCAGGAACAGCCCGATGTACCGCACCGTGCACATCTGGAGCGCGAAGCCGAGACGGTTGTGGTCCCCGCGCCGCTTCGCGATCAGCTTCAGGTCCTCGTCATCAAGGAAGAAGAACCGCTCCAGCTCGGGCTTCGTCGGCTCCTCGGCGAACTTCCCATACGCCTCAGCCTGCTCATCAGTCAGAAATTCCACCGGCATGCTGCGGACCGTAGCCATCCCCCACCAGTGATCGGGGACCTTCCGCCGAACCCCCGCACGGCACCGATCACCCGTGCTAGAAGCCCGAGATCAAGCGCTTAGCGTTACTGGCTGTTCCGCTGGTCCCTAAGGCCGTGATCACCGCGCTCCGGCCGCCCGTGGCTCCGCCGCACCCACCCCCGCCCGCACGCCGGCCCGAGACCACGGCGCCCCGCGTCCAGAACGTGCTGCTCGTTCTCGGCGGCATCCTGCTGACCGTCGCCGCGATCGCGTTCACGCTGGTCAGCTGGGGCCGGATGGGGATCGCCGGGCGGGCGCTGGTACTGGGCGCGGTGACGCTGGCCGCGCTCGGCTCACCCGTGCTCCTGCTCCGGCACAGACTGCGCTCGACGGCGGAGGCCGTGGCGGGGCTGGGACTCGCGCTGACGGTCCTGGACGTGTACGCACTGCACGAGGTCGCGTTCCCCGACACGAACGGCCTGGGCTACGCGGCCGTCGCGTCGGCCCTGCTGGCGGCCCTGTGGACGGCGTACGGACTCGCACTCGGCGGGCCGCGCCGACCGACCGGTGAACCGGCCGCTCCCGAGCGGCTCCCGCTGCGCATGCCCCTGCCCACCGCGCTGGCCGCCGCGCAGCTCCCGCTGATCCTCTGGGCGGC